>JASLCY010000420.1 GCA_030151925.1 Oligoflexus sp. | reverse complement strand
GAGAATGATCTCAGCCCTCTGCTGCATACGGGCTCGACTTCCAATCTCTGGCCCTGGACCTATCATTTCCCCGAGATCGACGAGGCGCTCGATCGTTACGATCTCAGCCTTACCCGAGAAAAACCGGATCTGAGTTTGCTAGAAAACATCCACGATCTGGTCTATAAACGGGAGCCTTTCTCGGTCCTGGTCCAGCACAAAGCCTGTATCACCCTCTCAGGCAAAGGCCCGGCCGTCAAAGCCCTGAATATCAAAAATCCCGATTGGATTCGGGCGCTTATAGAGCGTTAGAACAAGGATTCTTGACTGTGATTTACTTGAAATCCGATGCTGAGATCGATCAGATGCGCCCTGCGGGTGAACTCGCGGGCGAGCTCCTGGATATGCTTGAGGCTCACGTGAAGCCGGGCGTCACCACTCTCGAGCTCAACGATATATGCCAAGCTTACACGACCAAGAAGGGAGCGATCTCCGCGCCCCTGAATTACCGCGGCTTTCCGAAGTCGATCTGCACCTCCGTGAATGACGTCGTCTGCCACGGCATCCCTTCGAGCAAGACTCGCCTGAAAGAGGGCGACATCATCAATATCGACGTCACCCCTATCCTCAACGGTTATCACGGCGACAGCTCGCGTACGTTCCTCGTCGGGCACGTCTCCGAGAAGACCCGGAAGCTCGTTGAAGTGACCGAAGAGTGCCTGCGGCGCGGGATCGAGGCCGTGAAGGAAGGCGCGCGCGTCGGCGATATCGGTCACGCGATCCAGACCTACGCTGAAGGCAAAGGTTATTCGGTGGTCCGCGACTTCGTCGGCCACGGCATCGGCAAGGTGTTCCACGAAGATCCGCAGATCTATCACTACGGGGAAAAAGGCAAGGGCCAGCGCCTCGAACCGGGCATGGTGTTTACGATCGAACCGATGATCAACGAAGGCACGTGGCGCACGAAGGTGCTGAAGGACGGTTGGACGGCATTGACGCTGGACGGTTCGCTCTCGGCCCAGTTCGAGCACACGCTCGCGATCCGCAGCGATTGGACCGTCGAGATCCTCACGCTTTCTCCCGCGCAAAAACTCAAGTCGGTATGAGTTCCCACACGATCTTATCCAGCCACATCTCTTCGCCATGACGGATCGATTTCAAACGCCGATCCGCCTCGTGGCAGAGGTTGAGGGCCCTTTGGAAAACCGGCGCTCCGCGTTTCTTGATATAGGGCAGGTAAGCCTGCACGACGAATAACGGCAGACGCAGCTCGCGGCTCAGGTCGGCAGGCGTGCTGCCGCTGCGCATTCCCGCCTGGATCTGCAGCGCCTTGCGGCAGTGCATAGCCAGGATCGCGAGTATGCCCAGGGAACTCTCGCCGCGATCGAGCAGGCTCTTCAGCAGGAGCAGGGCCTGCGCATAGGCTTCCTGGCAAAGCAATTGATCGACTTTAAAAGTGTTGTCCTCGCGCAGGAAGTCCAGGTGGGGCCTGACCTTGTCGGCGCTCAGGGAGCCCGCGTCGGGGCCGAGGATCAGCGCGAGCTTCTTCAGCTCGTTTTCGATCTTCACGATGTCCGAGCCGGTCGCGTCGAGCATGAGGGCCTGCGCCTCGCCCGCCAGCTGCAGGTCGTGCGTCTTCGCCCTGTCGGCGAGGAAATCCTTGGCTTCCCAGGTCGCCGGCTCGTCGCAGGAGATGAGGAAGGCGCCGAGGCGCGTGAGCTCCTTGGCGAACTTCGCCGGGACCTCACCGTTCTGCATGAGGCAAAGCACGGGCTGGATCTGCTTGAGCGATTCCGTGCGTTTCAGGCTGTCGTAAAGATCAGGGCTGGTAAAGGCCTGCGTGACGACCGTCATCTGCCGGTCGTCGAACATCGAACGGGAAGCCGTGGCCTGCAGGAAGCGTTCGGCCGTAAAACTCGCGCCTTCGATGCGTTCGAAGCTGTGGCCTTCGCTCTTCAGCTGGGCCCTCAGGGCGTTGTAGGTGAGAGTGAGCATGAAATCCGAGCCGCCCTTCAAGACGATCAAAGGGTTCTTCTCGCTCATCCTCGGCTCGAGGGCCTTCTTCATCTGCGCTTGATAAGACTTGTATTGGCTCATGTCGGTACTTTCGCGAGGGTCTCGAGGCGGAAACTGAATTCGACGTGGAGCGCCTTCTCGAGGTTCCTCAGCTCCTTCTGCAAGGCGATCTTCTCGGCCTCGAGTTTCTGTTCGGGATGCACGGTGAGCACGAGGACCATCTTGTGCCCTTCCTTGCTCACGCGGAAATCGTGCGTCTTCACCTGGCGCGTGCGCATCAGGCTGCGCGCGATCCTAAGGCACGAGGAAAGCAGCGAGACCCGGTTGAAGTTGCGGTCGAGGTACGGCAAAGCATCGGATTTTCCGTGTTTTGCCGGGGCCTTACGAGCGAAACGGTTGGTGAGGCCGATGACGTGCTTCTCTTCCTGGGTGAAGCCGAGGAGGTTCATCTCGGTGATCAGGTAATAGCTGTGCCGGTGATAGGTGGAGAAGTTGATGAACTTCCCGGCCTCGAGCAGATAGGCGGCGGCCTTGAGGAGATCGCGGTCGATCACCGGGTTCTTGCAGCGGTTCTTGAATTCGCCGTATTCGAGGAAACGGTCGAAGATCAGCGTCGCGAGGTCGCTCGTGTGGGCCGAGAATTTGGGGTCGAGATTGAGTTTCTTCGCCAGGCCGAGGATCGTGTGCCAGCGGAGGTCGTTCCAGCGCGTGGCGGGCAGGAGCCCCTGGCGTTCGTAGGTATCGAGGGCGACGCCTTCCCGCAGGCCGCTCGAAGAGACCTTCCAGAAGCCGATCTTGAGCGCGCGCGTGAGCTGCGCGAGGATCGCGGCGCCTGCGAGTATGATGTCCGCGCGCCGCACGTCGAGCGCCCAGCGCGCGGCGATCAGCTCCGAGCGTTTGAGCGAGTTCAGCTCTTTTTCGATGCGGAAGAGCTCTTCGGCCGTGATCCGATAGCCGTGCGCGTCGTCGAGCTGCTCATGGGTCTTGTCCCAGTGGATCATGCGGGCTATGGCCTTGGCCGTGCCCGACGTTACCGCCGCGTGATGCATGGGCATCGACGCGAGGTCTTCCTGCACCGGAGCCACGCGCGCTTCGATCAGCTGCTGCAGGTCGTGGATGGCGAAGTCGTCGACGGTGCGATCGTAGAGATAGCGTTTCGAGAGCAGGAGCGCCCCGATCTTGAGCGAGGAGAGGTAATGGCAATCGCTCGCCTGGCCGCAGGCGATCTCGGTGCTCGCGCCGCCGATGTCCACGGTCATGACCGGTTCGTCGCCGAAATGCAGGCCCTGGATCACGCCGAGGAAGGAGAGGCGCGCTTCCTCCACGCCGTCGATGATCTCGAGGTCGAGCTGCGTGGCCTTGCGGATGTGTTCGATGAAGGCGAGGCGGTTCGAAGCGGAGCGGATGGCCTGCGTCGCCACCACCCGGAACTGCGCGTGGTAGCTCTGCCCTATGCTCTTCATCGCGAGCAGGGCGTCCGCCGAGCGTTTAAAGAGCTTGGCCGGGATATAACCGTCTTCCAACATCTCCGCGAGGCGGAGGTGATCCTTCTGCGTATCCACCACGTGGATATGCCCGTCCTCATCCAAAGTCGTGATCGCCAGGTGAAAGGTATTCGATCCGAGATCGATCACGGCGAGCGGGTTCTTCGGTTGGAAGTTCAATCGGTTAATTTTTGTCTTCCTTCTTGGCGTTCGGCCTCGCGACGATGGGCCGACCTTTGACCTTCAGATCATGCCGTATGGCTTTGTCATAGGGAAGGGACTTGATACCCTGTTCCCGCGCGACTTCAATGAATTTCTGATGGCAATTGACAGGGGCAGCGCCGGCATCCACGCGATGGTAAGTCCCATCGGCCGCGAGTCGCCAGGTGTTTTCGGTATCTCCCCAATATGTTGGTAGAATTTGTTCGATGATTTGCCGCTTCGCCACTGCGTCTTCAACCGGGAAAATCACCTCGATCCTGCGGTCCATGTTACGCGGCATCCAATCTGCCGAGCCAAGGTAGACTTCTTCTTTGCCCTTGTGGCGGAAATAGAAGATGCGGGAGTGCTCGAGGAAACGACCGACCACCGAATGCACCTGAATCGTCTCGCTCAGGCCGGGGACGCCGGGCCTCAGGCAGCAGATGCTGCGGACGATCAAACGGATCTCGACGCCGGCCTGCGAGGCCTCGTAGAGCTTATCGATCAGGCGGCGATCCACGAGCGCGTTCATCTTCGCGATGATGAGGCCTTTGCCGCCTGCCTTATGCTCGTCGATCTCCCGCTGGATCATATCGATGAGGCTGTTCCTCATGTAGAGCGGAGCGACGATCAGCGCTTTCATCGGCGAAGGCAGCGCCTCGGCTCCCGACCGGCCGATCAGGTTGAAGCCGGTGAGGATGTTGAAGAGGAGCGTGACGTCGTCGCCGAACTCGGTTTTGGCCGTCATATAACCGAGATCGACATAAACGCGGGCGGTGGACGAGTTGTAATTGCCCGTGGAAAGGTGCACGTAGCACGCCAGCCGCTTATTCTCGCGGCGGACGATGAGAGTCATCTTCGAATGGGTCTTGAGGCCGATGAAGCCATAGACGACGTGCACGCCCGCGCGTTCCATGCGCCGCGCCCAGACGATGTTATTGTTCTCGTCGAAACGGGCCTTGAGCTCCACCACCGCGGTCACCTGCTTGCCCTGCTCGGCCGCGAGGATCAAAGCGTCGATGATCGGCGAATCACCCGAGGTGCGATACAGGGTTTGTTTGATCGCGAGGACGTCGGGATCCCAGGCGGCCTCGTGCAGGAGCTCGATGATCGCGTAGAAGCTGTCGAAGGGATGATGCAGCATGATATCGGCTTCGCGGATCAACGAGAAGATCGAGCGATTGCCTTTCATGCGTTGCGGCAGCCGGGGGTTGAAGGAAGGGTATTTCCAACCTTCGCCGTTGAGTTCGTAAAGCGCCGAGAAATCGGCGAGCGCGAGCGGGCCCTGGCACTCGTAGGTGTCGACGTCCGCAAGGTTGAGCTTTTTCTCAAGGAGATCAAGGAGTTCGCGGGGAAGGCTCGAGGCGTATTCCAGCCGCACGCTCTCCGCCTGCTCACGCGCCTTGACCTCCGATTGGATCGAGCTCAGGAGATCGACCACTTCGCTCTCGAGGAGGTTGATATCGAGGTTCCGCGTAACGCGGATAGGATAGGCGGCCTTGATCGGCAGTCCGAAGAAGAGCTCGGCAAGATGCTCGGTGATCAGATCCTCGAGCAGGACGAAGTTGTGGCCCGGCTCCTCGGAATTCACGGGGATGAGGCGCGGCAGGACGCCCGGGACCTCGACGAACGCGATGGGCGCGAGGCTGGGATTGTCGTGTTTGAACTCGACGAGCAGATAGAGCTTGCGGTTCCCGAGGAAGGGGAACGGGTGCGCGGGATCCACCGCCAGCGGCGTGAGGACCGGCAGCACCGATTGTTTGTAGTATTGCGAGAGGGCCGTGCGTTGGCTGTCGCTCAAAGTATGCAGGCGATGCAGGTGGATATTGTTCTTGGCGAGATGGGGCAGCAACGACCTTTGGAACGTCGTGTAAAGCTCTGCCATCAGGTCGCGGGCTTTGCTGTGGATCGCTTCCAGGGTCGCCTGCAGGTTGGCGTTCTCTGGTTCGTCTATTTGGCGTGTTCCTTCGCGGATCGCCCGCTTTTTACCCGCCACCCGCACCATGAAGAATTCGTCGAGGTTCGAATAAAAAATAGTCAGGAATTTCACACGTTCCAGCAGAGGCGTGCGATCACGGCGACTCTCGTCCAAAACGCGCTGGTTGAAGGCAAGCCAGCTCAGCTCACGATTGATGTAATGGTCTTCATCCGCTGGGTTTAGTTTTCGCAATTTTTCAGAGTTCATGATTATAATGGGTGCCGTGTCGTCTGAAAGCTATGTTAATCGCTGATTTGCTTAAGCATAGCCCTTTTAGCTCGGCTTGCCCAGAAGAAACATCTTCCCTCCGGAGCTGATCGGTTAGGAGCCTTCCATGCATAAATACCTGTCATACCCTCTCGTCGTGATGGCCCTCGTCAGCGCCTGCGGCAACAACAATACGAGTACGACCCTACTGCCGCAAAACACCGAGCAGCTCGATCCTCTGCTGCAGTATGAGGACTATAACGCCAGCTTCAGCCAGGACGGTTCGCGCGGCGCCTTCATCTCGCGTCGCAGCGATGATAAGACGCCGCACGTTTACCTTTATTCCGCGGCCGCTCCGCTGGTCAGCCTCGATGATACCCTCAAGCTCCCGCTGGCCGGTTCGCAGGAGCCTTTGGCCTCGCTGAGCCTTACGGGAAAATGGGTCGTGACGTCCCGCACGGATGCGACCAGCGCCCAGGTCCTCGTCAGCAGCTTCCCGGGAACTTCCCAGGCGAGCGTGGCGATCGCCGCGGACCATGTGGTGACCTCGCTGGATTTCGCGAAGGGCTCGGATGATTACTTCGCCTTCGTCGAGAGGAACGGGAACACGAAAACCGTCCATGTCGAGCAGGTGACGGGCGACGACACCTCGGTGACCGTCACGGAAATCGGTAACTTCGCCGATCAGGACCAGCCTCGCCTCTTCTTCGCGGACGGCCAGCTGCGCCTCTTTACGGTGAGCTCGGCAGCGGCAGCGCTCGTTTCCCAGCCGGTCGTCCTGCAAAACTATACGGGCACCGCGGGATCGTGGACCACGACTTCGGACGGCTCCCTCAAAATCAATCCCAATGTGCTCGCTCAGCCTTTCCTGGTGAACAAGGCCGGCCTCTTCACTTCGGAAGTCGTGGCGGCGCCTCGCATCCGGAACATGCTGGGCAACGGCCCGACCGCCGGCATCGTGGTGCCGACCGTAGCGACGATCGAAGACCTTCAGCAGCAGGACGTGTATCAGGCGGCCTTGCCTTACGATTTCACCAATGCCGCCTATCGCACGGCGGAAGCGACGACCGTGGATTCCGTCTCGGGAACGGTGGACGGCGCGTACCTCAACATCAGCGGCCTCGATTCGTTCTATTGCGTGATCGCGCAGCATCAGATCCCCGTGCAGAAGCTCATTCGCCGCAGCGATATGAAGCAGATCACGTGGATGCTCTCGCGTCGGATCACCTCGCCCGTATCCGCCTGGACGGAGGTCGCGACCGATCCTTGCACGACCTATGAAACACCTGTGAACGGGTTGGTCGGCGAGATCGACCTCACGGCGGCTCACGCGGACCTGATCAGCGTGAACGGGACGGAAGTCATTTACTCGATCGTGTCTTTCTATAGGGGCGATGGCGAGATCCGCCTGGTGAAATTCACGCCGGACTTCGATGCCGGAACGGTCTCGGGAGTGACGGTAGTCAGCGTCTCGGCGAACGAAAGGCCTTGATAGGAAGGGCGCCCGCTCATTTATGGGCCGAGGCGCTCGCTCTGAGTTTTTGCCGCGCGGCGTCGCTGTCTTTCAGGATCTGCGTTTTGAGCTCGTCGAGCGAAGCGAACTTCTGCTCGGGCCTCAGGAAATATTCCACGTAGATGCCGATAGGCTGATCATAAAGGCTATCGGCCCCATAGCTCCCCTCGAGGAGATGAACTTCCACCAACAGCTGAGGATCCTGCTGCTCGACCGTCGGGCGGTAGCCGATGTTCATCACGCAGGGAACCTTGGTCGCGGCCATCGAGAAGATCGCCGGATCCTTCTCGAGAACGGCCCACCCGCCGTAGACGCCTGTCTTCGGCAGCATCTGGTCCTTGCTCGTGAGGTTGGCGGTGGGAAAGCCGAGTTTGCGGCCCAGCTGCCGACCTCTCTGGATTCGCCCTTCGATAAGGTAGGGGCGGCCGAGCAACTGATTCGCGCGCGCGATCTCGCCCTCGCCGAGCAACTGGCGAATGGCGCTGCTGCTGACCTTATCGCCCCGGATCGTGATCTCTTCGATTTGTTTCACCTGACAATCGGGAATATACTGGGAAAAGTCTTCAGGACGGCCGGCGCGGCCTCGGCCGAAGCGGAAGTCGTAGCCGACCGTGACGGCGACGGTCTTGAGTTTGCCGCCCAGCAGATCGCCGGCGAATTCCTCGGGCGACAGGTGGCAGAAGGCTTCGTCGAAGTTCTGGATGATGGTGACGTCGACGCCGAGTTCGGTCAACGCGCGGATCTTTTGCTCGGGCTGGAAGAGCCGCGGAACATGGGTCGTCTTGGAGAAGTATTCGCGCGGATGGGGATCGAAGGTCAGGACCGTGGTTTTCGCGCCGGCTTTAGCCGCGAGGTCTTCCGCGGATTCGAGCAACTTCTGATGCCCTCGATGGCAGCCATCGAAGTTTCCTATCGTCACTGAACTGAGATGGTCAAGAACCGGGAAGGTTTGTCCCGGATGCGACTTCAAAACTTTCAAGGAGAGATCCTTTGCTTACGTGACGCCTCTTATTATACATGGGAATCGTCATGCCGGCGATGGCCAAGGTGAATTTACTGCGGTTCGTAAGAAATAGAAATAACAGACGAATATCAGCTCGGGTGGTGAGGTATGGCAATAGTAAGGGGATCGACTCGCGTAGGTGGATTAATCGGCAAGGGCCTCACGCACTCGCTTTCGCCTTTTATCCATAATACCTCGGCCCGCCTCCTCGGGTTCGACTACGTCTACGTCCCCTTTGATTTCCAGGAGCCGCCGAAGCCCGCGTTCTTTGACTCGCTGCGCGATATGGGCTGCTACGGCCTCAATATAACTCTGCCCTATAAAGAAACAGTCGCCGCGCGCTTCCCTGAGTCGAAGGTCATCACCTGCAACACCCTGGTTCCGCAAAGCTCGGGCTGGCTGGCGACCAGCACGGATGCCGAGGGCTTTTGCGAAGGGCTCAAGGAGCTAGGGCCTACGCTCGATGATTTCCCGGCCCTGATCTGCCTCGGTTACGGTGGGGCCGCGAAAGCCATTATTAACAAGGCTTTGCGGGATAAACCCGGGCGAGAGATCCATGTGCTGCGCCGGACTCCTGGGGCGGGAGAAGCGGAGATGAAAGGAATCATCTTTCATGACTTTACGGTCGAGGCTCTCGCCCAGGTGATCAGACAGTATCCGAAGGCCCTGCTTGTGCAGTGCACCAGCGCACCTCTTCGGGGAGATGGATTGGAACGGTTTTGCGGAGCCTTAGCGGAGCTTAAGGGCGCCTTTGTCGATATGGTTTACGGCCAGCCCTCAGCTCTTTTAAAAACCGCAGAAAGCTTGAATATACCCAGTCAAGACGGTATTTATATGCTCGTTCACCAGGCCCTCCTGGCTCAAAAACTCTGGTGGGGTGAGGCGGCGGAAGCCAAGGCTATCAAGGCTGCGATCGACGCTCATCTCTCTTCGCCGTAAAGGAAAACGCCCTGCTTAAGCCCGAGGAAGTCAAAGCGCTCTTCCAGAGCCAAAATCTCGAATTCCTCGGAGTCGTGAATCTCGGTCCTGAGCCGACTTTTCATATGTTTCGCGAGTGGCTTGATAAAGGCTTTCATGCCGATATGGAGTTTCTCGAAAACAATCTTTCCCTTCGCCAGGATCCCACGGGCCTCCTGGAAGGCAGCAAACAAGCCTTCATCTTCGGCATGAATTACTATCAGGGCGATAAGCTCGGCGCCGTCATGGGCGGTCGCGCGCGCATCGCCCAGTATGCGCGGCTCAAGGATTATCACAAGAGCCTGAGGAAACGCGGCGAATTCATCGTCGCCGAGCTCACGAAGCGCGTTCCCGATCTTAAGGCGCGCGTGCTGGTCGATAGCGCGCCGGTGCTCGAGCGCGCGCTCGCCAATCGTACGACGAAGGGATTCATCGGGAAAAACACGTGTTTTATTCACCCCGAGCTCGGCAGCATGTTTTTGCTCTCCGAGATCATGTTCGACCAATACCTCCTCGCGCCTGATGAGAAGGAGCGAGTCGATCCCATGCAGCGTTCGAGCGCCGGTGGATGCGGAAGCTGCAAGCGTTGCCAGGTCTATTGTCCGACCGGCGCGCTGGATGAAGCGTATTCGCTCGACGCCCGGAAGTGCCTGGCCTACTGGACGATCGAACATCGCGGCCCTATTCCCGAGGAGTTCTGGCCTTGGGTGAAGATCTATCTTTTCGGCTGCGATATTTGCCAGCTCGCCTTCCCCTACAATCGCGCGCAGACGACGACGCGGGAACCTTCTCTGCTCACCGCCGCGGAAGTCGATCCTTTTGCGATCGCGACCATGGACCAGGCTTATTACGTCGCGACTTTCGGCGGCTCGCCGGCGACTCGAGCCAAACGCAGCGGCCTTCGCCGCAACGCGCTCATCGCGCTTTCGGAATGGAATGATCCTCGTTTGGAAGAAGCTTTGGCGTCGGTGGTCGAAGGCGACGAAGAGGTCTTGCATCAGACCGTTCAACAGATCAGGGCGCGTCGCGTGCAGAGCTGACAAAGAAAAAACCCAGAAGCCTTGCAGCGTCTGGGTTTTTGAGGTTTTCTTTTAATGGTGCTCAGGGGGGGACTCGAACCCCCACACCTTGCGGCACATGCCCCTCAAACATGCGTGTCTACCAATTCCACCACCTGAGCTTAGAACGGTAAAAGCTTGTAGCTTTTTTCCTATTTAGTTTCTACTGGTTTTGTCGGCTCAACTGGTTTTGATTCTGCTGCAGGCGGTGCTGCATCCGTCTTCACTTCACCGGCTTGCTGCTCCAGTTTTTTCGTCAAACCTGTGTGACCAGATTTGCCGGTACTCACGGAGAGCCAAATGCTCGATGCCATGAAAATACCCGCCATCACGTACGTGACTTTGCCGAGGAACGATGTTGCACCCGAAGCACCGAAGAGGCCAGTCGAGTTTCCACCACCAAAGGCTGCGCCAACGCCACCTGAGTTACCGCCCTGAATGATGATCACGAAGATCAAGAACAGTGCAGCGAGGGTATGTACGGTGTTCAGAAAAACTTCCATTTTACCACCGATAGAAACTTATGGTGGCTTCTCCCAGAATCGAACTGGGGACACGTAGATTTTCAATCTACTGCTCTACCAACTGAGCTAAGAAGCCACTTTCCCGAAAGGGAGCTTGATAATTAAAGCAGCCGGGAGTTGAAGTCAACGGTTTCTTTCGCAGCGATTTTTTTAAGCGCTGAAAGACTTTGACTAGCTCAGGCCGACCTCACTAGGCTATCAAAGAACGGTACGAAAAACCTAGTCCGTTCTTGTGAAAAACGTGTCCTCGGTTCTTATTATAGAAAGGTACTCCGGCCATGGCCTTTACATTTCAGCGTAGACCTTCACGTCCCTTTGTTATCGCCGGGCCGTGTATGGCGGAGTCACTTGAACTCTTGCAAACTGTCGTTCAGCCGCTGCACGCACTAAGCCAAGAACTCAAGTTTGATTTGATCTTCAAGGCTAGCTTTGACAAGGCGAATCGTACGTCAATTAGTAGCTATCGTGGCCCAGGCTTGCCGCAGACCTTAAAATGGTTCGATACCATCAAAAGCCAATACAAAGGCCTGCCTGTTTTGACGGATGTGCATGAAACTGTGCAGGTGTCGGAAGCCGCAGAAGTGATCGACGTTCTGCAGATTCCAGCCTTCCTTTGCCGTCAAACTGACCTTTTGGTCGCGGCGGCTCACACAGGTCGTGCTGTCAACGTCAAAAAGGGTCAGTTCCTAGCCCCTGAAAATTCCCAGCACATCATCAGCAAAATGGTGGCGGCTGCGAAAGAAAAAGGTTTTGCACCCAACTACGCCCTCACCGAACGCGGCGTGACCTTCGGTTACGGCAATCTCGTGGTCGACATGCGGGGACTCAAAGTGATGAGCGACCTCGGGGCGCCGGTGATCTTCGACATCACGCATAGCCTGCAGCTTCCGGCCGCGGGCGGAACGAGCGGCGAAGTCTCGGGCGGCCTTCGCAGCTTCGCGCCCGTACTCGCGCGCGCGGCGACGGCGACGGGATACCTCGACGGATTCTTCCTCGAGGTGCACGCTCATCCCGATCAAGCGAAAAGCGATGCGGCTACGCAGCTTTCCATCGAACAGGCCTCAGTTCTTTTGCGACAGATCATTCCACTCTGGTATCATCTTAAGGCAGCGACGTCGCAGGACGGCGCTTTCGTCTAAGATGTCAATGGAGCAGAAGGAATGCCCCTCAGCCCTTTCAGGAGCGTCTTGGTCGGCGGCATCTTGATATTGCTCATCGGATTCGTCGCCTTCGATCTGCAACGCTATATGATGCTCGAAGGCCTGGACCAGAGGATCGCCGATCTCTTCGCCGTCTACGAAGCGCGGCCGATCCTCTTCACCTTCCTCTTCGTGCTGGCCTATATCATCCTCGCAGCCCTTTCCCTGCCGGGCGCTACGGTTTTCACGCTGACGGCCGGGGCGATCTTCGGCCTGCCTCTCGGCGCCGTCCTCTCCATACTCGCGAGCACGACAGGAGCGACGCTGGCTTTCGTGGTCGGGCGCTACCTCTTCCGCGATTGGTTCGTGTCGAAGTGCGGACCGCGGCTCGGGCGCGTGTCGGCGGAAATCGCGAAAGACGGGGGGTATTACCTTTTCCCGCTGCGCCTCATCCCGCTCTTCCCCTTCCTCCTCACCAACATCCTGATGGCCGTCTCGCCGATGAAAACGCGCACCTTCGCTTGCGTCACGCTCCTCGGCATCATACCCGGGACGCTCGTCTACGCGCTCGCCGGCCTTCATCTCGATGACGTCGAAGGCCTGAGGGCGGTGATGTCCCCCCTGCTCATCGCCGGCTTCGCCCTCCTGGGCCTGCTACCGCTCGCCATCAAAAAACTGGTAGAATCGAGGAAGCGTCCAACCGCATCTTAAGCCTAGGAAGCAACTATGGAAAGTGAACGCCGCGCCTCAGGGCGTTGCCCGGTCTGTCAAGGGCCTACGAAGAGAGTCGAGGGAACGGGCAAGGAGCGCTGCCGCAATTCGCTCTGCTCCTACAACCATCAGGACGAGGCCTGCCCCCGTTGCCAGCATAAAGGCCCCGACGTCGCGGAATTGAAAGGGGCAGCGTATGTCTACAGCTGCCCCGAGTGCTTGAATCGTTGGACGAAACCGGC
The DNA here is from genome assembly GCA_030151925.1 of Oligoflexus sp. Taxonomy (GTDB): domain Bacteria; phylum Bdellovibrionota_B; class Oligoflexia; order Oligoflexales; family Oligoflexaceae; genus Oligoflexus. Next base: position 514 of record JASLCY010000420.1, on the reverse strand, counting down.
TTAGCCCATCGTACCGGCGAGAGAGAAGATCGGGAGGTACATCGCGATCACGATGAAGCCGACGATCCCGCCGATCACGACGATCATAAGGGGTTCGATCATCTTCATCATCGCCGCGATCGCGTTGTCGACTTCCTCGTCGTAGATATCGGTCACCTTCTTCAGCGTCTCGTCGAGCGTACCGGTCGATTCACCGACGGCCACCATCGAGACCACCATCTTCGGGAAGAGCGAGCCGTGGCCGAGCGGTTCGGCGAAGGTCGAACCCTTCGAGATCTCGTCGCGCACGTTGAAGACGAACTCTTCGATCTTCACGTTGCCGGACGAGGCCGCGCAGATGTTCAAGGCTTCGAGGATAGCCACGCCCGAGCCCATCATCGTCGACATCGTCGAACAGAAGCGGCCGACGGCGATCTTGGTCATCACGTCGCCGAGTATCGGCGCCTTGAGGATGTAAGTGTCGATGAAGCGCTTGCCCGAGATCGTCTTGGCCCAATAACGGAGGCCGAAGAAC
>JASLCY010000372.1 GCA_030151925.1 Oligoflexus sp. | reverse complement strand
TACTTGACCACATTTAGGAGTGTCGCTATAAGGATCACGTCTTATCTTGACCCTCAAATGACTCGTGATTGCTGTTCATTGAGTCACTTTCTACCGCACCAACACATAGATAAAAGTCAGCTTTCTTGCTGTTCTGCTGACTCGATTCTTCGCGCTAATGACTGCCTACCGCGTTTTTCCCAAACTCACCGTTTTGTGTCAATCCTAAGCGAAATATGACTTAACATTTTCGAGCGAGGCGAGCACAATGCTGTCATCACATCGCTCGCTTCAAGCACAATTAATTTGCAAACAGATAAATAATATGTTTGTTTTGAGTAAACCTGATTGACAGTTTTCTTGGGGATCGTGCTCGAGAAATCCACTCGACACGAACAATCATCTCCTCGCAGGGTTTTGAGGTACACGCATGGTCAATGAGCAAGCACTGCTAGCAGATCTAGTCGATGCCATCAATGCATGGACAGAGGGAAGCCGCAATCGCAGCCTATCAGGCCTCGCGCGCCGCACAGGCGTTGCCTATTCCACGATCCGGCGTATTGCCCAGAATGAAAGCGTCCCCCATCCTTATACGGCACTCGCGATTTCCGAAGTCGTGATGTCGTTGCAACAACGCATCGAATTCCTCAAAAAACATTTCCCGACCATCGGCAACCTGATGGAAGAGGCCTATCCGAAACTCAGCGTTCAGCCGAACGAGGAATCGTTCCAACGTTTTCTGCGTATGGAACCCCACAACCGCATCTTCAGCATCGCCGCGACCGCAAAAGGAACCAACCGTCGGCAGATCGCAAGCCTCTGCGGCCAGGTCGGTATCGACTCCGTCAACGAAATGCTTGACGAAGGCCTGCTGGTTGAACTAAATGACGGCACAATAAAATATTCCAACGACAACTGGACATACGCGAATGTGGATGAGGCTCTCTCGCAGGTTCGTTTATCAACTCAGCACTTTGACAAGACCCTAGTCGGAACTGACGGAGCAAGCCTGATGCACTCGACCGGAAGCATCAAGCCGGAGCTCATCCCGGAAGTGAAAAAACTTGTATTAAAGTTCATTAAGGACCTAAATACTCTGAAAAACGCCGAAGAGTCTGAAGGCGACATTCACTTCTTCTGCAACTTGATGTACTCACTGTATGACCGTCAGGAATGGGCACCTAACCAGGAGCAAGATCAATGAAGAAAGTTCTCTTAGCCATTTTGATGACGTTCGGGGCGATTGCTTTCCAAAGTAGTCGTGCGGACGCGAGTGGCGCGACCATCGTCTTCCTGCAGGTGCGTGTCGGTGATTACATCCTTTCGCATGATATCCGTGACGTCGAGACGATCAATTACAAACTCTACAACGTGCTCGAGTCCTCGGACAGCGATTCCTATGTTGTGGCGAACGTGGATCCGGCGATCTATCGTTACGTTTACTACTACAGCTCCTACGGTTACGACGTCGAGCTCCGCATGGACCAGTTCGAAGACATCACGTTCCACTATTACAAGAACCTCTCGGCGATCATCGGCGTGGGCGAGGACGGAAAGGTGATCATCCTCCTCCCAAAGTCTGCGAAGCAGATGCAGCCTCGTCCCCCTAAAGGCGGTTCGAGCTCGCAGCTCAGCAGCGGCAACGAAGATCTCGACGCGAACGACTGATCGCTATTATCCTTTGCAAATCCCAGGCCTCGCTTCACTCGAATGAATGCGAGGCCTGTCTATTTCCGCCGACGGAATTTCATCGAATATCGACTTCATATTTTTTTTCGCTGCTTCACCTACGAATTTGTTCAAGTTTTTCCGCGTGCGTATTTTCCCCTGCGATTTCTCGCTTAACATTTTCAGTCATCACGAGCACAATCACTTCATCACTGCTTTACTGAATTTAATTTTACGGGTTAGCGCATGGTCAATGAGCAAGCTTTGCTGGCGGATTTGGTTGATGCAATCAATGCGTGGTTAGCTGGAAACCGGGGCCGCAGCCTATCCGGTCTGGCTAGACGCACCAACGTCGCTTATTCCACGATTCGCCGTATTGCGCAGAACGAGAGCGTGCCTCATCCCTATACCGCTCTCTCGATCTCCGAGGTGGTCATGAACACCTCGCAGCGCCTTGAATTCCTCAAGACTCATTTTCCGACCATCGGCACGCTCATGGACGAGTGTTACGACAATTCCATCCGTCAGGAACCCAACGAGGAATCGCTGCGACGCTACCTGCGGCAGGAACCGCACAACCGCATCTTCAATATCGCGGCCACTCGCCAGGGCACGACGCGGGCCCATATCTCATCTCTCTGCGGACAGCAGGGACTCGATGCGCTCGATGAAATGCTCGAGGAAGGATTGCTGCTCGAATTACCGTCGGGCGTGATCAAATTCTCCCACGACAACTGGGCTATCATGAACGTGGATGACGCCCTCGACCAGGTTCGTCACTCGGTAGAACATTTTGACAAGCACTTGCTCGGCACCGATGGCGCAAGCCTTATGCATGCCACAGGCGCGATCAGTCGAGAGATGGTCCCGAAGGTGAAAGAACTTGTATTAAAGTTTATGAAAGACTTAAATGCCCTGAAAGACGACCGTGACGCAGAAGGTGGCATCCATTTCTTCTGTGACCTTATGTACTCTCTTTATGACCGACAAGAATGGTATCCCACTTCGGAGCCCAGTGAATGAAACGTTTTCTCCTTGGTTTTGCCTTCCTGCTCAGCGGCCTCCTCGGGCAGACCTCCCCCGCGATGGCGAGCGGCTCCAATACGGTGCTCATTTCGGTTCGACCGACCGATTACGATATGATGGCTGCGCAGAAAGATAAGCATTTCAGCAAGAGCCAGCTTTACTCCTATCTCGAATCCGAGCAGCAGGATCAAGAGATACTCGTTACGCACGTCAGCCCTTATATTTACCGGGCCTCCACGTATTACGCGGTCGAGCGCGGCTTCGACGTCGAGCTGGAATTCTCGGGCTGCGAGGCGGACTCGATCGACGTTCAGACCGCCACGTTCCACTATTACGAAGATCTGCACGCGATACTCGGCCTCACTCCGAGCGGCGAGCTCGTCGTGCTCCTGCCGCGCGTGCCGACGCCGATTTTCTCCCCGAGCGGATCGCTGCGTCCGCACTAAGCGCGATAAAATTCCTGCTGTTAAATACCTCCGGCCTTGGCATAATCGACCTTCGATTTGCTCTGCCGGAGGACTTCCCCGTCTATGTCACATCTCGTTTGGGACTTTTCGCCCTCGATCTTCGAATTCCATGGTTTCGCGCCACGTTACTACGGCTTGATGTTCGCCATCGGCTTCATGGTCGGTTACAACATCACCGCCCGTATCTTTAACAAAGAAGGCCGCAACGAAGAGGACCTGTCCTCGTTGCTCTTCCACATCATGGTCGGCACGATCGTCGGTGCTCGCCTCGGGCATTGCCTGTTCTACGAACCCGATTACTACCTCTCGCACCCGCTCGAGATCCTCTTCGTCTGGCGCGGCGGCCTCGCGAGCCACGGCGGGACCATCGGCGTGCTCGTCGCGCTCTGGCTCTATAAACGCAAGCACCCGGACCAGGGCTACATCTGGCTCGCCGACCGCCTGGCGATAGGCACGGCCTTCACCGCGTGCTGCATCCGCATCGGGAACTTCTTCAACTCCGAGATCCTCGGCAAACCTTCGGACCTGCCCTGGGCCATCATCTTCGCCGCGAACGGCGATAACACGCCTCGCCACCCCGCGATGCTTTACGAGTCGTTGGCTTATCTCGTGCTCTTCGGCGTCCTGATGTGGATGTACTGGAAAACCGATGCCGGCAAGGTCAGGGGCCGTTTGATCGGAACGATGCTCGCCTGGATCTATACGGCGCGTTTCTTCATCGAATTCGTCAAGGAGAATCAGGTTCCCTTTGAGAACGGCATGGTGCTGAACATGGGCCAGCTCCTCAGCATCCCCTTCGTCATCATCGGCATCCTGCTGGCGACGGGTCAGCTCGTTCGCTGGTTGCCCTGGCTGGATTCCAGCGCTCCCCTGCCCGCTTCGAACGCAAGCCAGGCTCGCGTGAAGAAAAAAGGATTCTGAATATGGTGTCACGGCGCGTTCTGCTGCTTCTCAGTCTCCTGGCGATGGCCAGCAAGTGCCAGAGCGCCAGCCGTGAAACCGCACCGACGGCCGGCGTGCCCATCCGCGCCGAGGCTTTTAAACAAGACCTCGACGTCTTCGGGCAGGCGCCCCACCCCATGGGTTCGCCGCGCAATGCCGCTGTCGCCGATTACCTCGAGCAGAGCATGAAATCCGCCGGGCTCGAGACGGCGCGTGATCCTTTCACCGTCGAAGTCCCCGATCCCGAACTCCTGGGCCTCTATGAAGCCAGCGCGATGCGGAAGACCACGCTCCCGCTCAGCCTGGCGAACGTCACCGCCCGTTACGCGAGCGGCAAGGCGCGTTGCGCTTATATCGTGAGCTCGCATTTCGATTCGAAGCGCCTGCCGCAAGGCGGAGGCATCGGCGCGAACGACAGCGGTTCGTCCTCGGTCGTCCTTCTCGAGCTCATGCGGACGCTCGTCCGGCAAAAGCCCGACTATCGTTGCAGCGTGATCGCGGTCTGGTTCGACGGTGAGGAAGCCTATCTTCCCGAATGGCGGGACGGCGAAACCAAACACCCGGCGCGCATCGTCGACAACACCTACGGCTGCCGGCCCCTCCCCGATCAACTGACGAAATGCGTGGACGCCTGGTGCCTGCCGAACTCCTTGGGGGCCGAAAGACTCGAGGGTCTGATCCTGCTCGATATGGTCGGGCTGCCGAACCTGAAGATCAGCCCGGAATCCAATTCGGATCGCGGCCTTTCGCTGCTCGCGAAGACCGTCGACAAAGAAAGCTTCGGCGGCCGGCTCTATGCGTCGGGGCCGGCGAAGAATATCGAGGACGACCACATCCCCTTCGTGAGCAAGGGCGTTCCCTCGCTCGACATCATCGGTTTCGAGGACCTATCCACCTGGCATCAGCCGAGCGATACGAACGAAACCCTCTCGACCCAGAGCCTGATAGATAGCACGCAATTCACGTACCGACTCCTCGAGCGAATTTTGGTAGAATGAGGAAGACTCTCATCGCGGAGCTTCCATGTTCAGAACCTATTCATCGATCCTTCTGATCTCGCTCGCATGCGGCCTCGCGCAATGCAGCAAATCCTCCTCGAAAGCCTCGGGCGGCACCCCGTCCGTAACCGTCATAGGCGGCACCTCGGTCAACTCCGGAGCAGGCGCGACCCAGCCTCTCACCAAAGAGGATCTGTCGAAGATCTACTTCCAGCAGAGCACCACGATCGAAGCCGAAGTCTGGTATCAGCCGACCGCGGAGCCCTATGTGCAGGGCACGGCGGTCGATCGCGATTATTGGAAGATCCTGAGGTCGAATCTCACGGCTCTCTTCCAATACCGTTCGACGCCTCCGACCGTGACCGTTCCCAATACGCTCGACGGCATGCATACGCTCGATGCCGCGACTCAGGAGAATTGGACCGCGGACCAGATCATGGCTCTCGCCGCCGCGCATAACTCAGGTGCGACGCCGGCTGGAACCTCGCGTTTCTACGTCTATTTTCTCGATGGTTATTTCAACAAGGGCCAGGGCAGCGATAAGACTATCCTCGGCGTGAGCCTGGGCGGGACGAACGTGCTGGCGATGTTTAAGCCGGTCATTCGTTCGACCGCTCAGACCGAGGACGGACCGGTGGCGAAGTTCGTGGAACAGAGCACCTTGGTTCACGAGCTCGGTCACGCGCTCGGCTTCGTGAATAACGGCGTGCCGATGACCACGAACTACCAGGACGCCGAGCACGGCGCGCATTCCAATAACAAAGACTGCGTCATGTACTGGCTCAACGAAGGCGCGAGCGACCTCAAGCAGTTCGTGCAGCGTTATCTGACCTCGGACAGCACCGTGATGTGGGGGCCTGAGGTGCTCGCCGACGCCAAAGCCATCAGCAAGTAGAATCTACGGCTGCCGACGGTCCTTCTTACCGAGCATAACGCTCAGGAAGAGTTGGATATCCTTCTCTTCGTTGTGCGCGTGCGGGGCCACCCTGAGGCCGGGGCCGCGGCGGGCGTAACTGATCTTGTTCTGCACGAGGGCGCCCACCATGGAATTCAGATCGCGGATCGGCGAACGGTCGGTAGGGCTGAAGTTCACGATAGGCGTCTTTTGTTTTAAGCCGTTCGAGACCGTGACGTGATAATCCATATCCCTGAGGCCGTCGGCGAGCGTCTGCGAGAGCGCGATCGCCGTTTTTTCGATCACCGGCACGCCGATGCGTTTGATCAGGGCGGCTGAAGCCCCGAGCGCGATGATCTCGAGGACCTGTTTCGAACCCGCTTCGAAACGCAGCGCATCGGTCTTCGGCGTGCAGGCAAGGTCGGTCGGATCTTCGCAGGTTCCGAAGGTGTAGGCGCCGACGTTATGCGGCGCGAGCTCTTTCACCCGCTCCTTGCGGATGCAGAGATAACCGACTCCGACCGGCGAGACCATCCATTTATGCGAGCCTCCGACCACCGCGTCGATCCCCAGATCGCGGAACGAGAACGGCAGGACGCCCATTCCCTGGAAGCCGTCCACCACCGTCCAGATCCCGCGCTTTTGCGCGAACTCGGCGATAGCTTTGAGATCGCTCAGGGCGCCGGTCTGGAATTGCACCCACGAGACCGCGATCACACGGGTTTTATCGGTCACGTGTTTCAGGAGTTTCTCGGTAGGCGTCGCCATCTCCGCCTCCGATTCCACCAGCACCAGGCTCGCGCCCGTGCGGCGGCAGCCTTCCTGCCAAGGATAGAGGTGCGAGCCGTATTCCTGGTCCCACATCACGACTTCGTCGCCGGCTTTCAGCTTCAACTGGAACACGATCTGGCTCACGGCGTTCGCGGTGCTCTGGAAGAACGCGAGAGAACCGGCGTCGGCATCGAGGAACTCGGCGAGCTGCGCGCGGGCCTTGTCGACCGCTTCGAGGTAAGCGTCGTTGCAGAACATCCCTTCGCGGCGATAACGCTCGACCCAATGATGGACGACGAACTCCGCTTCGAGGTTGATAGGCGAGAGCCCCGCGTTATTGAGGTGAGTGAGGCCCGCGTCGGTGCGGAAATAACTGCGAAAATCCTTTGATTCGCTCATACCCTTGTGGTCTCCGCGTAGGTCTTCAGCCATGAAAAGAGTTCTTCGAGCGTCGATTGCTCGGTCCTGAAGCCGAGCAGGCACGTGCGTATCACCATCTGCCCGTTCACTTCGCAGGCGGTGAGGAAATAGCGGCCGGTGGCGTTGATCGCCTGGAACAAGGCCCGCGTCTTCCTATTGGTCGGATCGTCCCGCAGGCGCCAGCCGAAGAGCGAAAGATCGGGCTCGGCTACGATCTGGAAGGCTCCGTGATCCCTGAGCGCGGAACAGAGCCAGCGCGCCTGCTGCCACTTCGTCCTGAGATGCTCCCGAAACGCTTCGAGCCCGAACGTCTTGATCGAGAGCCACAGCCTGAGGCCGCGGAAATCCCGCGAGAGTTCAGGCGAGATGTCCGAATATTCCAGCCGCATCAGGCCCGCATCATAAGGCGGCATGTAGGAGGCGTCGAGCCCGCGCGGCCAGCGGATCGACTTCACGTCGCGGATAAGCAGGGCGCCCGTACCATAGGGCATGCAGAAGGCCTTGTGCGGATCGAGCGAAAGGGAATCGCCGCGTTCGAGCCCCCGCAGCTTGCCGGCTTCCGGCAGCAGCTTAAAGAAACCGCCGTAAGCCCCGTCCACGTGAAACCAGATATCTTCTTTCGCACATAGATCGGCGAGGTCGTTCAGAGGATCCACACGCCCCAGGTTGGTCGTGCCCGCCGTGCCCACGAGCATCACGGGAACCAGACCGCGCTTTTTATCTTCCCTTATCCTCTCGGCCGCGCGCTGCGCATCGAGACGGCCGTCCTCGTGCGGGATGACCGCTGTTTCCTCCGGTGAAAAACCGGCTGCGAACAAGGCCTTGCCGATGCAATGATGCGCCTGGTCCGAAACGTAGACCCGCCTCTTGCCGACCGGGGCCTTCGTCCTTTCGCGCGCGGCCAGGACCGCCGAGAAGATCGCGAGCGACGAGCCGGTCGTGAGCAGGCCCGCGCCCGGCTCGGGCCACTTCATCATCGCCATGAGCCAACGAATGGTTTGATCCTCGAGGGCGACGGCGGCCGGAGCCGTGGTATAGGTTCCCGTATAAGGATTGAGGAGCATCGCCAGGGCTTGGCCGAGCGCGGCAGCAGGATTCGCGGCGCCGGCGACATAAGCGAGATAAGCCGGATGCCCGACCACCTGCCCGTCCGAGCCTAGCCCTCTGATCAGCTCCTCGAGGAGACGATCGAAGTTTTGCCCTTTTTCCGGAACCGTCGGTTGAGCAAAAGGATTCTGCCAGCCTTCCTTTACGCCATGCGTGGCCGCGTCATGGGCCGTGCCGGCGGGAGAAAGGCCCTGCAGCCCGTCCCACCAAGGTGCGATATGCTCACCCAACGATCGAAAGGCTTTTTCGAGCTCCGCTCCCGTCCATGCGAATGGCGAACTCAAGACTGGCGCCTCCAGAGAGTGAAGTGGAGGCGACCGACCGCAGCGAGATCTTTCGCCGGCCTTTCCACATGGAAGCACTCGCCGCTGTCGACGAGCTTGAAGTTAGAGCCGAGCGCTTCGCCCAATTCCTTCGGATCTTCCGAGATCCATAGCGTGCGTGGGGTCGAACGCTCCGACCAGGCGAAACGGTCGGCGATGAAGACGTAGCCGCCCGGCTTCACCAGGCCGCGTTCACCGCCGAGGCGCCCGAGGAGCGACTTCGGCGAAGGCAACTGGCTGAGCACCCTATTCAGGACCACGAAATCGAAATCGAAGTATTCGGCCGGCAAGCTGCTCGCATCCGACTGCCGCCAGCTCAAGTGTTCCAGCACGGCGCGATTCAGCGGCCTTTGCAGCTCCGCGCCGGTATCGGGATCGCGGCAGACGACCGCGGCTTTGTTTTGCCAGTCTTTCGCGGCATCGATGGCCAGCTTCGAGATATCGACCCCGATCGTGCGGGCGCCGAGCTCGGCGAGTTGATAGCTGAGGCCGCCGACGCCCGAGCCGACCTCGATGAAACGCTGGTCGACCTTGAACGATCTGCCGATATGCCTTTGCACCTGCTGAAGGACGACGTTCCGCAGCATCCTCTCGGCGGCGATCATCGAATCGGCAGGAATCTCCCGGCCGTTCGCGAACGCGGTGAAGAGCTGCTGCTGCCGCGATTTATGCTCGTCCTTCACCTCGTCTTCATGCGGCTGTATCGTCTGCAGGTCGCCGTGGTTCCCGGCGTGCAGAGGGTCGACCAGACGGAAGCCGGCATGCTGCGTGAAGTGCGGGCGGAAATGGAAACGGGCGTGAAGCGAAGCCTCGTCGCCGGCGCTGATGAAGCTCCCGCCCACGATCATCTGGTGCAGGCCGTCGAAACACGGCGTGCTGAAGTCATCGTAGAGGCTGTGGACCGTGAAGCCGGGCAGGAAGTGGAAATGATCCTCGAGCCACTGCCAGTTGTTGCCGAACACGTCGGTGAATTCCTCGGCAGCACGTCCGCCGACCGGCGATTCGCTGCCGAAACGCAGGCTGCTGTTCACGCCCTTCTCGTTCATCGCCTTATAAAGCGCCTCGATATCGTCATCCGTCGCGCGCGGCGCATGTTCGGTGCGCAGCGCGTGATGCTCGGCCTCGGTCAGGAGGCGCAGCGGCACCGTCCTCTTCTCCACGCTGCTCTTCCAAGCCGCGTAAGCCTTCGCCTCGTGATAGTTCACCGTGACCGGCCAGTCCCAGGGCATCTGGATCATCTCGAAGCAGGTGCGCAGCGCGTATTCATGCGCGCCCTGCGGTCCGCAGGGAACCCAGAACACCGGCCACTTCACGTTGCGGAACGTGCGCCAGCGCCAGCCTTCGTCGGTCCAGTACTTCTTCTCGCGATAACCGCCCGCGCTCACGAATTCGTGGAACTCGCCGTTGCTGACCTGCTGCCGCTGGGCCGCGAAGGCCTCGACCTTCGAGAGCCTCTGGCCGTATTCGTTATCCCAGCCGAAGGTGGGGAAAGCCGGATCCTTGCCGATGATGTTCGAGGAGCGGCCCTTCTTCACCCAGGGATTCGCCGGATAATCCCGGCCGGCGACCGGATCCTTCCAGACCGCCTGCGGATCGAAGGCCTTCGCGCTCGGATGCAGAGGCGCGAAACCGGGGTGGCGTTTCACGAGATGAGCCGGCAGCTCACGGATCAGGACCGAGGAGGTCTCGAGATGGATGCGTTCGTGTTCGAAGCCCATGAAGAGCGCCCAGAGAGGCGAATCCATCGTGATCGGCTCATGGCCGTCGCGGAGGCCCGGATGGTTCTTGATGATCTTGGTGACGATGTCGTAGCACTGCTGGCGATAGTCCTGGCAGTGTTTCATGTCGGGCCAATCCATCTCGTTCTTCGAGAGGTCGTCCCAGCTCATCTCATCCACGCCCGTCTCGAACAGACGCTCGTGATAAGGGTGGACCGTGGTATCGATCAGGCCGGCGACATTGAGTTTGTTCACGTAGAGCACGGCCGGGTGCGTGTAATAGAAGATCAGCGGGTGGCGCAGGTTGTGATACGGCGGGCGATAGAACGCGTCTTCGTTGATCAGGCAGGCGAAGAGGAGTTCCGTGAGCATCCAGCCGTTATCGAAGTAGGCTTGGACTTCGGCGCGCGTGCAGGTCTTGAGGTTCGGTATGGGAAGCGCGTGGAGCCCTTCCGCGCCCTGCAGGGCGTTGAGCGGGTTCGGCCCGGTCCACCAATTCTCGCCGCGCGGAAAGGCCAGCGGTTGATTCCGAGCTTTGCCGCCCCGAAGTTCGGAAGCGGTCTCCGTGCTGGGATTCAAATCGAGATTGGGGTTACGCGTTAAACTCATGTAGGAAGCTCTCCTGTTGCGTACTTTGCCGCACCTAAAAATCGGTCTTTCTATTTTCCTAGCTGGGCCTGGAATTGTACACGTCTTAATCCGGTTTTTATTCAAATATAAGTTAAAACGGTATGTTACAATCGTTGCACCCGGCTCTCCCGTGATGTACGATGCGCGCAAACCATATCGAGGGCAGTGCCATGGCCGACGCTTCGTTCGCGGATTTCATCCTAAAACATGAGGTTATTGGCTTCTTCGACCAGCCGATCACCTTGAAGAGCGGGCGTCAAAGCCACTTCTACGTGAACTGGCGACGTGCGACCAACGACGCTTATCTTCTTGACACTTTGACTGACTTTCTCGCGGATTTTATCAGCAGCAAAGCCCCGGATTGCGAGACGCTTTACGGAGTGCCGGAGGGCGCGAGCAAAACCGCGGTCATCACCGCGATGAAACTCGCCAAACGGTCGCCGCGTTTCGGATTAGGTTCGCACACGATCTCCATGGGCCGCGCCAAACCCAAGCCGCACGGCGATCCCGCTGACCGTTTTTTCATCGGCGCTCCGCAGGGCCGTACTTACGTGCTCGAAGATACGGTGACGACGGGCCTCTCGCTCTTCCAATGCCTCGATCAGTTGCTCGAGGCCGGCGTGGATGTCAGGGGCGTGATATGCCTCACCGATAGAGCCGAAGTTCGGGACGACGGCCTGACCGCGGCGGCTTACCTGCAAAAACATTATCAGGGCAAGATTTCGTATCACGCGCTGAGTCGCGCCCCCGAACTCCTGGGCGAAGCGATCCGGCGGCGGAATCCGGAAAAGCGCATCGTCGAAGCGCTCGCCGCTGAACTCGGAGTCGATCCGCAAAACCTGGGAGCACGCTCATGACGAAGTCGAATCTCGATCGGAATTTCCGCGAAAAATGGCAGAAGGCGGTGGAGCGCAAGCAGAGCGTCCTCTGCGTCGGCATCGATGCCGCGGAGCCCGGGCAAA
>JASLCY010000507.1 GCA_030151925.1 Oligoflexus sp. | reverse complement strand
GAGGAGCATGACGGGCTTTTTCCCGGGCGTGAGTTTGTGCGTGAGGTAGTAGGCGCGCGAGGGCGACTTCACGGACCCCTGCCCGACCGCGAGCAGGAGGTTCATGTTCTCCTTCTTCAGCTCCTCGAGGCCCAACTCCTCGAAGCCGCAGCCGTGGGCGTCCGCGAAGGCCTTCAGCCGCTTGCCGATCTCGATCGAGGTGAGGTCGTCGGGGTTTTCGTTGATCCAGGCGCGATAGCCCTGCAGCGCCTCGAAGCGGATCTTCGCGTGCGGGTCCTTATCGCTGGTGGCGACGGTATGGAGAAGGCTGACCTGCGCCCACTCGTTGCCCTCATCGTTCGGCCTCATGCTCGCGAGGTAGGCATCCTCCGCCAGCGCCGTATCCTGCGTGGTGGCGCTGGTCTGCACTATGCTCAGGCGGCTCGTCTTCCACTGCTGCCTGAGGGCGCGATAGAACTGCGACAGGATCCAGCGCCGTTCCAGGGGATGCGCCCCCTCTTTCTTCCACGTGACGACCGCATAAGGGCGCTTGCCGTCCTTGAGCCCGACGGCGAACTGAGCGTAATGGATTTCGCGCGAGAGGGCGGGTATGGCCTGCTCCTTGAGTTCCGCGATCCAGCCCTGGGAGGCGGCGGCGCTATCGAGCACGAGCAGGAAACTGTCGTCGCTATGGTACTTTTGCGGATATTCGTCCGCGACGGATTTGCGTTCGATCACGAGGATACTCCTTTGGGCACGAACCGGATGAGCTAAGTTTGCAAGGTATCGCTCGAATTTTCAATGCAAAAAAGCCCGGAATCCCGGGCTTTTAGCTTCGCTCATAATCCGGCCTCAGAGGCTCATGATGCGTTTGCAGACGTCGGTCTTCTCGTTGACGTCGCCGAGGAACTTCTCGAGGAAATCGGCGTTCCAGCTCGCCATGTTCTTGCCCAGCGCATTGCGGGCCTTCACCCGGTCGCCGACGCTGCTGCCCGTGAAGAGGGAGAAGATGGACGACGAGAGGTAGGAGGAGACTTCGGGCATCTTGGCCTTCAGCGAGGCGTCCTGCTGCATCATCTTATAGGCGAGCCAGATGCCCACGTACTGCCTCTCCTCGCGGGTGCCGAGGTAAGGGTTCACCGGGAAGGCGCCGCCCCTGTCCTTGCCGTTGATGCCGTGGAAGAGGTAGTCGGCGATCGGATAACCGATCTTCGTCATCTGGGGAATGCTCGCACCCTCGCCGTAGTTGCCGCAGAGCAGCTGCTTCATGGCCTCCTTGCGGTCGTCGGCGCTGACCTTGTCGTCCTTCATGATCTTGGCGGCGAGCGAACGCCCGGCTTGGATTCCCTGGATGTCGTCGAGCATCTCGTTCGATTCGTTCTGCAATCCCCCGTCGTCCGGGAAGATCACGTCGCCGACCTTGTACTCGCCGCGGTATTTGAGGCTCTTGGTCAGGCTCGGGCCCTGGCCGTTGCGGAATTTGGCCAGGAGATCCACTTCCGCCTGGGACAGACCGTCGTGGCTCGCCGAGACGATGTTCGGCCAGTCGCCGTAACGTTCCCAGATCGGCCTCGGCTCGGAGCTGTGGCAGGTCTTGCAGAGATCGCGCTCGACCTTGGGCGGGTTGGTGGAGAAGTCGATGCCGGCGAAATCCCAGGCTTCCGTATCATAGTTGAAGACGGCGATCTCGAGGTCGTTCCGCGCGTTGTCGTCGGTCGCGCCGCCGATGATGAACGAAAGCTCCGGCGAGAATACCAGCACGCGGGGTTTGTCGAGCGTCGAGCTCTGCGCGCTGCGGGAGGATTTCACCAGGCTCCAGTAGGGCTTTACGAAATCGGGGATGTTCGCGAAGACCTTTTCCTTGCTGCCGAGGCAATTGATGTCCTCGGGCTTCGAGAGTTTGTTCCAGTCGATGGAATCGCACGGCGTCACCGGCTTGTTCGCATCAGTCGCGGTTTGCTGGCTCGTCGTCGTTTGCTGGGTGGTGGTCTGAGCTGAGTTGTCGCCGGGAGGGCAGGAGTAGGTCACGCCGCAGACCTGATGGCCCGACTCCGAAGCCGTGTCGGAGCTCTGCGAACCATCCGAGCTCGCATCGCCCGAATAGCGGGACGAGGAGTCTTTGAGGGCCGGGGCCGCAGGCGGGTTGCTGCAGCCGGCGGCCAGTACGAGCCCGAGAAATCCGCAAGAAGCGAGGGTCTTATGAAATTTCAAGGGCTCAACCTTCGTTAGAGGGATCTGATCTTCGAGCAGACGTCGCCGTTCGTGTCAGTGGTCTTGAGATAAGGCTCGTAGAGGTGGTAGTTCCAGTCGGTGATGTTGCCTTTCGCTTCGTCGCGAGCCTTGAGGCGGTCGCCGACGCTGCTGCGCGAGACGATGCCGAAGAGCGGGTTCGTGAAGTACGAGTTCACTTCCGGGAGCTTGTCCTTGAGCGACGAATCCTTCTGCATCATCTTATAGAGCAGGAACATGCCCACGTACTGGCGTTCCTCGCGACGGCCGAGATAGGGGTTCACCGGGAACGCTCCGCCCTTGTCGACGCCGGCGATGCCGTGGAAGAGGTAGTCGGCGATCGGATAACCGAGCTGGCTCATCTTCTGGATCGTCGCGCCTTCACCGTAGTTGCCGCAGACGAGTTCCTTCATCGCCGCCTTGCGGTCGTCGTCGCTGAGTTTGGTGTCCTTCATGAGTTTCGCCGCGAGCGAACGGCCGGCCTGGATGCCCTGGATGTCGCCGATCATCTCGTTCGATTCGTTCTGCGCTGCGTTCTCCGCAGGGAAGATGACGTCTTTCGCCTTATAGCTGCCTTGGTACTTCAGCGATTTGGTGATCGCGGGACCCTGGCCCTGGCGCGCCTTGTTCAGGAAGTTCGCTTCATCCTGGGTGAGGCCGTCGTGGCTCGCCGAGACGACGTTCGGCCATCCGCCGTAGCGTTCCCAGATAGGACGGGCTTCCTTGCTGTGGCAGGTCTTGCAGAGATCGCGCTCCATCTTGGGTGGATTGGTGGAGAAGTCGATGCCGGCGAAATCCCAGGCTTCCGTATCATAATTGAAGACGGCGATCTCGAGGTCGTTCCGCGCGCTGTCGTCGGTCGCGCCGCCGATGATGAAGGTGAGCTCAGGGGAGAAGACGAGCACGCGCGGCTTGTCGAGCGAGGAGGATTGGGCGCTGCGCGACGACTTCACGAAGCTCCAGTAAGGCTTCACGAAATCGGGGATGCTCGAGAAGACCTTCTCTTTGCTGCCGAGGCAGCGGATGTCTTCCGGTTTCGAGAGTTTGTTCCAGTCGATGCTGCTGCAGGGGGTGATCGGCTTCGCAGCTTCGGCGGCCGCTGCCGCGGCATCCGCTGCGGCTTTGTCTGCCGCTGCTTTATCGGCGGCTGCCTTCTCGGCCGCGGCTTGAGCCGCCGCATCCTGCTGGGAATTCATCGACGAGTTGCCGTCGCTGCTGGTTTGCATAGTCGAAGACGCGGCGTCGCTGCCGTCGCCCGAAGCATCAGGTGTATTATTAGAGTCTGCGTTGGAGGCGGTGGCGTCGCCGGAACCCGAGTATTGGGAAGAGCCTGCGCCGAAGGTCGGAGCGGACGGTGGTCTGTTGCATCCTCCGAGAACGACTAGTCCGAGTGCGATCACGTAAAGGTTGCTTTTGAAAACCATTGGCGTCTTCCTCTGAAAAATAGGGCTAGAATCGTTTCGGGATAGGTGGGGGAATACTTAAGAAAAGATTTTAAAATCTTAGATTTCGGTAGGTTGCAGAAGCGAAACGCAGGGAAGTAAAGCGGTTGAACACCGCTTCAGGGATGAATTCGCAGGGTAAAGGCTCCGGGAGCGTCGTAATCGTGGTCAGTGGGCTAGGCCAGCGGACAGGATCGCGTCGCAGCGGTCCGCGGCTGCTTTTATAGTCTCGAAGTTGGAGGCGAGGCTCTGGTCGTTGTTGAGGTAGGCCCCGTAAGATTTGCGAAGATTGA
>JASLCY010000265.1 GCA_030151925.1 Oligoflexus sp. | reverse complement strand
CTTCCGAGACCCAGCCGTTGCGGGCCGCCTGCATCTTCTGCCGTAAAACGAGGCCTTTGGCGGAGAGGACGATGTTCACCTGCCGGCCGTCGCTCGGATGCGCCTTCCTCTGCACGAGGCCCAATTCTTCGAGACCTGCGACCGCGGTTCCCATGGACTGCGGTTTTACGCCTTCCGCTCGGGCGAGATCGGCGGTGGTCGCAGGGCCTTCGAGCTGGAGACGCTTGAGGACGGCCTTCTGAGTCAGGGAGAATTCTTTGAGTTCGGGCGGAGCGTCCGAACGGATACGGCGCAGGAGCAAACTGATCGCATGGATGAAATCTTCGACGGCCGCTTCGTGGCTTTTAGGAGGTGTCATGGATTATTTACCTAAAGCAGGGTTCGCTATGATAATTAGACAGTAAAACTTGGAAGTTTAACTGTCAAGTTTTAGGCCCGAAAAAAGCCGTCCGGGAAGTTCGAACAGCTTTTTCGGGTTCTAGATCAAAGCTTTAGAACTTCGCGCCGCTCCAGTTTTGAGTATTGTCGCTGGTGTTGCAGGCCGCGCTGCCCACATAATCCACGCCTGAGTTGTCAGGGTTGAGGAGGGCGAGGCAAGTCGTCGAGCCTTTGATGCGAAGCTGCTGGCCGACCGGTTCGAAGGCCGGGGTATCGCCCGCTGCGCAATCCCCTTCGATCGCCAGTTTGCTGACCGGGTTGAACTTCATGCAGATGCCCGAGACGTGCGCGATCTTGCCTGCAGGGTTGATGTACCAGTCCTGAGCCGACGATTGCACGCCGCAGGGCGTGGTCACGACCTTATCGCCTTTCATGCGATAGTAGTCGAGGCAACGATAGATCGAATCCGTCTGCGGCTTCAGGCTCTTGATGAGCATGTCGGGACGCATCAGGCTGGCGACGATGTTGTAGTCGTCTTTGGTGTTGTCGATCTTCGTGCCTTCGAAGAGGAATTTCACTGAAGAAAGGCCGGCGGTCAGGATATTCTTGCTCTGGGCCTGGACCGTGAATTGAACTTGCCAGTAGGAAGCCGCCGGCAATTCCGCCGAACTCACGGTGAGGGCCGTCGGCTGGGTCGACGACCAGCTATGGGAGACATAGAGGGAGCTGAGGGCCAGCGGTTTATTCGTATTCTTGTCTTCCACCGCGCAGAGTATGTTCGCGGTGGCCTTGGCGTCGTCGATCGAATCCTGGAAGCAGTAGAGATAAGCTCCGGTGATGTTATCCGGGGGCGATACGGTATCGTTGGAGGACATCGCGTTGCCCATGGCTTGAGAGGAAGGCAGCGAGCCGTCGGTCGAAGATGCGTTCGAGGAATTGCTGCCCGTCTCGTCGGAGTTCGACGAATAGGTGGTGCCGTTCGATTTATTTTTGCCGGATTTTTGCTGCGTGGTCTTGCCTTCCATGCTGCCGCTGCCGGCGCTGCAAGCCGTCAATGCGCTCACCAGCAAACCTGTTGTTATCAGGTTTAGACGAGAGGAGGGGAATGTTTTCATGCAAGACCTCATGGGCATTGGTGCAAACCAGGCTTCAATAGTCTATATCGGCAGGATAGAGTTGGGAGTTGCGTGAATTTTGAGTTATATATATTCATGAATTGTTATGCCGTCTTGCAAGATGCTTACCGGCTGTAATTATCGGTGGCGATTCGCGATGGGCCGGCAGGAGAGGAACCTTTTGGAGATCATTCGTTTACAGGGTGGTGAAGCAAGGCCTTACGGCCGGGCGCTCGCGGATCTTCGTGTGAGGGTCTTTCGTGATTATCCTTATATCTACGAGGGAACTGCGGAATACGAAGAGCATTACCTCGAACGTTATTTTGCGGCCGAACATTCCCTGATCGTGCTGCTCCGTGACGGTGATCGTTTCGTGGGTGCGACGACGGGCATGCACGCGGCGGAAGAGGAGGGTGCCTTCCGCCTCGCCTTCACCCGCAAAGGCTTCGATCCTCAACGCATTTTTTATTGCGGGGAATCGGTCCTGCTCAGCGAGTATCGCGGGCAAGGCTGGGGAAAGGCGTTCTTCCAGGAACGCGAGGCCTATGCGCGCGGCCTGGGTGGGATCGAAGCCCTCTCGTTCTGCGCGGTGGTGCGCCCAGAGCAGCATCCGCGGCGTCCCAAGGACTACGAACCGCTCGACGGGTTCTGGCAGAAGATAGGTTTTCATAAGGTGCCGGGGCTGACCACGATTTATGAGTGGCTTGACCTGGGCGAGACGCAGCCGACCGAGAAACTCATGCAATTCTGGATGAAAGATATAAGGAGTCACGGATGAACACGAAATCGAAGCAATTGATCGAGAAGTACTATCGGGCCTTCAACGAAAAACGTTTCGAGGATATGCTCGCGCTCCTGGCGGATAACGTCATCCACGATACGAACCAGGGCTCACGCACGGTGGGAAAGGATGCTTTTCGCGCCTTCCTTCGCCTGATGGACACCGCCTATGACGAAAGGCTCGATGAGATCGTCATCATGCTCGACGAAGCCGGACGCAGGGCGGCCGCCGAATTCGTGTGCCACGGCGTCTATAAGCAGACCGCGGAAGGCTGCCCTCCGGCTCGCGGACAGAAGTATAAGCTGCCGGTCGGCTGCTTCTTCGTCATCGAAAATGATCGTATCGCCCGTGTGACCAATTACTACAACTTGAACGACTGGCTCGAGCAGGTCGGATAAGGAGGCGACCATGGCCCTCACTTTGTCAGCCGTGAGTTTTTCCCTTTCAGGCCGGCCCTACTCCCGCGAGGAGTGGCTCGAGGCCGCCCTGAAAGAGCTCAAAGAGGCGCTCGGCCGCGGCGCTGATATCATCGTGTTTCCCGAGTTGTTCCTGCTCGGCCTCACCGCTTATTACCAGGGTTCCGAACGAGAGCGGATGATCGCGCTCGCGCAGGATATGGAGGCTGGGATCCTACCGAGATTCACCAGGGAGCTTTCGGGCCGCGAGGTGCTCCTCTGCCTCGGCAGCGGACCGCGTTTTGCGGAAGGCCTGCTTTACAATGCCGCTCCGATCTATGTGAACGGGCAATGGCACTTCCAGGAGAAGATTCATCTTACGCCCTGGGAAACGGATTTTACGCCCGGACGCTCGGTCTTCGTTTATGACTTTCGCGCTTATAAGGTCGCGTGCCTGATCTGCTTCGATATCGAACAACCCTCGCTGGCGACGCTGCTGAAACAGGAAGGGGTCGATATCGTCCTGGTTCCTTCGGCCACCGCCGACAGGAACGGTAATCAGCGAGTCATCCGTTCGGCTTCGGCGCGCAGCGTCGAGCTTGGGGCGGTCGTGGTCACCGTGCCGGTCGTAGGCAAAAGCAGCTGCGATCTGGTGGATTTCAGTGAAGGACGGCAGGCCCTCTTCTGGCCCGCGCAGAGCTGCGTGACCGTGGAGCAGGAGCAGTATTCCGCTTATAGCGCCGATGAAACGGTCGTGCAGGATTATCAGCTCGACGAGACGATGCTCCAGGCCATGAAGGTCAGGGACAACGAAACGAAGCCTTATTTTAAAGCCGAATCCAAAGTCCCCCTCCAGCGGGTCGGAAAAAACTAAAGATGGGAGCAGGCTTCTTTAGTCGGCGCGAACCAGCCGATAGTTCTGACCGAAGTTCGAATCGTAGTACGTGATGCCGTTCGCTTCGTAACTCAGATAATATTCAATGACGGAGACGGCGCTCGGCACGTCGTTGATCTGTCCAGCCCAAAGTTCGGTCTGCTGCGGCGAGACTCCGTAGAGGATGCCGTAACCGTAGGGAAAGTACGATTGATACCGGAGGTCGAGATCCTGCGTGTGGGCGAAGTGTTCGTAGCTGTAATGCACCTGCACGTGTTTCTCGTAGGCGAGATCAGAGCGGACCGCGGCCACGAATCCCGCCGTATGGGAGGAAAACTCCTCCGAGAGCAGTTGCTGGATATTTTGCTTCTGATAGAATTGAGCCCCTACGGGTAAGGCGTAGCCCGCACCCTGGTTATCGTCTTTAAAAGCTCGTCCCGCCGCCTCGTATTCCAAATAAAAGCTGGCATCACCCTGGGCAAGGTTGCTGTAGGCTTCCCATACCTCATAACCGTCCTGGGCAGGCCCGACATAACGAGCCGCGACGGTGCTATCGCCATCGGCCTGATGATACACCACGGCGACCTTCTTTTCGTAGGCGATGTTCTTGACGAGGATGCGAGTATAGACGTTAAGCCAAGGGATGCTTTCATGATCCATAGGGATGCTGAAGGTTGCGAGAGGCCTCACTTCGTTTCCAGCGAACGCAGGTCTTGAGATGCAAAAGGTCAAAACCAGACAGAAGAGATTTACGAGTGTTCGCATAACAACTCCTTTATCCTTTGAGCGCACTGTGCCAGGGGACGAAGAGCGAAACAAGTTTATTACCGCAAATATCCATCTTTAACTCATTGATATGAATAGAAAGTTCTAAATATCGTAATTTCGCTCCCCTAAAATTCCGATGTATAGGGCGTAAGCAACTGATGACATGGATTTCTATCGTGCGCAGTTTTACGTCCATCCTGGTAATGATCCTCACGCTCGGCGTCGCGGCCTGCAAAAAGCCGCCGGCTCTGCCGCATTTCGGTCGTGTGTCCAGCGCGAGTTCGGATTCGAACGCGGATGGCGACGAAGCCGATGATAACGCATCGTCCATGGGCCAAGTCCCAAGCGAGCAGCAGACCAAGGACATCCTCGGCAAGATCCTGCTGACGAGCGGCTCGAGCGTGGATCAATCCTGCAAAAGCCAAAGCCTGACGAGCCGCACTTCCCTGCGGCTCCTGACCCGGGACGAATATCAAAACTCGCTCGCCGATATCCTGAAGATCAAAAGCGATTATCGCGGCATGCTGCCGACGGAGCAGATGCTCTACGGCTTCAAGAACAATATCGATCTCGGCAAAGTCACGGACGCGCATGCTGCGGCTTATCTCGAAGCCGCCATTCAAATCGGCGATGAAGTCTTCCCGAACATCGGAAGCCTGGCGGGCTGCGGCGGGACGGTCGACGAGGCCTGCGCGCAGAAGGTCATCGACAAACTCGGCCTCAAGATCTGGCGTCGGCCGCTTGAAACCGACGAAAAAAGCAAGCTCCTCACTCTCTTTAAGACGGGGGCCGCGTCCTCGCCGCGCGAAGGCATGACGATGATGCTGTCGAGCCTGCTGATCTCCCCGAATTTCCTCTATCGCAGCGAGATAGGGAAGAGCGGCGCCCTCACGCCCTATGAGCTGGCCAGCGCGCTCTCCTTCTTTTTATGGGGAACCACGCCCGACGATCCGCTGCTGGCGGCCGCGGCGAGCGGATCTCTGGCGACGGACGCCGGCCTCATGGCGATGGCGCAGACGATGTTCGACGATCCGCGTTCGCGTCTCGGTAACCTGGCTTTTGCCAATGCCTGGCTCGATACCCAGGGCGTCCGCTCCGTGACGAAAGATACGGCCATCTTCCCGGATTTTACGCAGCCGATACGCGACGCGATGGCCGCGGAAGCCGAAAACACCTTCGACTATCTGATGAGGCAGCCGGGCGCTAAATTCGAGGCCTTGTTCACCAGCGACTTCACTTTGGGCGATACGAATCTCGCCGCTTATTATCATGCGAGCACCGTCCAAGAGGGAGGCGTGAGCAAAATCAAGTTCACCGGCACGTCGCGGAAAGGCATCCTGGGCTTCGGCGCGATCCTCGCGCACCTGGCGACGGCCAAAGAAACTCATCCTATCAAACGCGGGAGTTTCGTCCTTAAAAACATGTTCTGCCAATATCCCGACCCGACTCCGGCCAATCTCCAGGTCCAGGTGCCGGAATTCGATCCCAATCTCTCGACTCGCCAGCGTTTCGCCGCGCATACCGCATCGCCTGCTTGTTCAGGCTGTCATAAGCCTATCGACGGCATCGGCCTGGGCATGGAAGACTTCGACGGAGCCGGGCTCTTCCGCAGCCTGGACGGCTCCGGCGCGAAAATCGATTCCAGCGGTCAGATCATAGGCCCGGACGGCAAAACCAGCGCCTTCAACGGAGCCGGTTCGCTCAGCAGCGATATCGCGCAATCCAAACAAGCCAGGCGCTGCTTCGTGGTCGAATGGTATCGCATGGCCCATGGTTATCCCGAGCGTGCGGAAGACGTGTGCGCGATCCGGGATATCGCGAATGCCTTTGAAGACGGTTCGATGTCCCTCTCGCAACTGCTCGTGAAAATCGTTACGCATCCCACTTTTACGAAAAAGGGGAACTGAGATGGTGATGACCCCTCAGATCAAACGTGAGATCAGCCGGCGGAACCTCTTCCGCTACCTCGGGAATAGCATCGTATTCTTGCCCTTCATGCGCACTCTGATGGAGACGCAGGCCTTCGGTGAGGTCGTCGCGAAACGCGCGGTCTTCTTCTATTATCCCGACGGCATCGTGCCTTTTAAATTCCATCCTGCCGCCGGCGCCCTTATCAAGCAGGACGGCCTGATCTGCTCGCCGCTGCTCGCCGACCGCGTGCGCAGCGACGTGAACATCATGCTGAATTTGAATTACGATACGACCAACAGCCACGAAGGTGGAACCCATCACTGCCTTACGGGCCTCGATTACGCGACCCGGGGGATTTCCATCGATACCTACCTCGGGAGCAAATTCCCCGGACAGATCCCCGTCGTGCGGCTCGGCGCAGCCAAGGCCTTCGAGGGCGGGGATATCACCAAGGCGATCTCGTTTAACGCCAACGGCGATCCCTTGGACGTCGTCGACAACCCTTCGCAGTCGTTCACGACCCTCTTCGGCGGTTCGACCACCGCGCAGGCCCCTACGAGCGGGCTGAACACGAAATTCAGAAAGAGCCTGCTCGACGACAACCTCGAGCAGTTAAAAGGCTTGCAGGCCAAGCTCGGCACGATAGAAAAGGCCAAGCTCGACCTCCATGTGGAATCGATCCGCGAACTCGAACGCCGCATCGATGCGGGCACGGCGACCATGGACGACTCCTCGAAAGGCGCTCAGTGCTCGAAAGACAGCATCAAACAAACGATGACGTTCAGCTCTAAAGAGGACGCTTATCCCAAGTCCTATTGGAAGCCGGAGAATTTCGATTACGTCGTGGACCTGAATAATCAGCTCGCGATCCAGGCCATGGCCTGCGGAGTCACCAATATCGTGACGATCATGCTGTCCCATGCCGTGTCCAATATGAAGTTCTCAGGCGGCCGCCCGGATCCGGCCGGCGGCGATCATCACGAATACTCGCATTCGGATCAGAAGAACCACTTTGCGAACCAGTCTTATATGATGACGAAGCTCGCTGATTTGATCGAAGGCATGGGCAAAGTGAAGGAAGGCGATAAATCGCTGCTCTACAACAGCATCGTCTTATCCGTTTCCGAGCTCGGCGACAGCGGTTACCACGATTTCAAGAATATGGGCATCGCGGTTGCGGGGCAGGCGGGCGGCCAGTTCAAGACCGGACGCTGCATCGACGCCGGAAATGCGATTCACAACAATCTCCTGGTCTCGATACTGCAGGCCATGGGATTGCCCGACAACAAGTTCGGGAACCGGGGCAACCCAGGGCCTCTCGCAGCTTTGAAGGGCTAAGAGCCTATCCGAAAATCCTCGCATGCTGCGTTGCTTTCCCTTCACTTCTCGTCAGGGTTGCAGAAGACCTCGCAGCGCGAGGCATAAGCCTTGAGATAATCGCGAAGCTGATCATCGCAGGTCATTCGATCTCGCTTGTTCTTCGGAATATTGTCTTGAAAGGCACCGATGTCTTTAACCGACATGTATTTGACCTCTTTGCGATCCGCGCCGGGCCAAAATTCAACGGCGCATTCACCAGGCGACAGGGTTCGCAGGGGCGCGGCCGCGGCGACGACAGGCAGCAGGGCCAGAGCGAGAGGAAGAACGTAAAGAGAACGCATGGAAACCTCCCTCGAACTTAATGGCTGAATTCGATTCAACATTTCGGCAGAGAAGGCCGTGTGAGGCCTCCTCTTCGCCTCTTACTGATACTTTACGCTGCAACCGTAGGGACGTGAACTGGTTTTCTCGACAGTTTTGCCGGACATGCCCGCATCGAGAGCGGCCGCTACGTAATTCTTCGAGCTGGGGATGACCTTGGGATCGGACGAGTCGTTATCGTCGATCGCGCCCGCGTAAACGACCTTCTGCTCAGGCGAGATCACGAACATGTGCGGAGTGGTCTTCGCGCCATAACTCTTACCGACCTTGCCGTCGCTGTCCATGAGGATGGCGGTCGGCGTCGCATGGCGCTCCTTCGCATCCGCCAGCGCTTCGGCCGGTTCCACGTAACCCTCTTTGCCTTTCGCCGAGGACACCACGGTAAACCACACGACGCCCTTGCCTTCATAGGTCTGCTGCAGGTTCTGCATGTTGTTCGAACCGTAGTGCTTCCTCACGAAAGGACAGCCCTTGTTGAACCATTCGAGCACCACCCACTTGCCTTTGTAATCGGCGAGCTTCTGGGTCTTGCCGGTCGCGTCCTTCACTTCAAAGCCAGGTGCGTCCTTGCCAGGCACCGCGTCCGCGAAAGCAGGGGCGCTCATCAATACGGCGGTCGTGATCAGAGACATGAGTTTCATCGCGATATCCTCTCTCTTAGTGAATGAAGAGCCCCTCGATATCCGAGCGGCTGAGTATCTGAGGCAGTATTTTCGGGGCGGAGCCATCGGCCGGGTAAAAGAGGTAGAGAGGCACGGAAGCCCGATTGAATGCGGCGAGGGCCTGGGTGATCGTCTCATCCAGGTTCGTCCAATCGGCCTTCACGAGCTTCACGTTGTTCTTCTTGAAGAGCTCCTCGGCAAGATCGGTCTCCAGCACGGCCTTCTTATTCACCTGGCACGTCACGCACCAGGCCGCGGTGAAATCGACGAAGACGGCTTGATGCTGAGCCTTCGCCTCCTCGATGATCTTCGGATCGTAGTTGATCCAGACCGTATCGGCCGATTCATGAGTCGAGGCCTTGGCGAGCGGCGTCGTGATCGCCCAATGCTCCACGGCGGCGATAGCGGCGATCGAGCCGAGGATGGCTGCCGCTTTGAAGGCGTTAGGCCGGCCTTTGCCGAGCCATACGAAGAAGACGAGCAGCAGGCCGACCGACGAAAGGTAGACCCAGGAGTCGTTGCCGAGCTGCGAGCCCAGGACCCAGAGCAGCCAGATGACGGTTCCGAAGAGCGGGAAAGCCAATGCCTGACGCAGGGTGACCATCCACATGCCGGGTTTGGGAAGTTTGATCTTCGGAAAGAGCGCGAGGGCCAGGAAGGGCGAAGCGAGCCCGAGCCCGAGGAAAAGGAAGATGATGAGAGCTTGAGCCGCCGGCAAAACCGCGGCGGCCCCCAGCGCCGTGCCCATGAAAGGCCCCGTGCAAGGCGTCGCGACGAAGACCGAGAGGCAACCGGTGCCGAAGGCGCCGACGTTTTCGAAACGGCCGGCGACCCTCGTCACGGAATCGCCGAATTCGAAGAAACCGAGGAAGCTGAGGCCCATCATCCAAAACAGGATGATCAGAGCGGTGACGATAGGCGGTGATTGGAGCTGGAAACCCCAGCCTATGGCCGTCCCTCCGGCCCGCAGAGCGAGGAAGAGGCCGCCGAGCGCGGCGAAGGTTACGAGCACGCCGAGCGTATAGAGAAGCGCTTCGGTCCAGCGCGTGTGCTTGTCGACCTTCGCGAGCGAGAAGAACTTGATCGACAGCACCGGCAGGACGCAGGGCATGAGGTTGAGTATAAGGCCGCCCACGAAGGCCGAGAGAAGGAGGATGATGTAGGCGGACGCGGAGGTGGTTTTATCCTGGGTTTGGGTGCTGACGCCGGGGAATTCCCATGCCCCTTTCTCATCGGCCAGGACCAGATCGAATCGATCCGGCGCCGCCTGCCCGGGCTGGAGTTTCAGGTGAAGCGAGTTGCCGTCCGCCGAGTGCGCGGGCTCTACGGGCGAGAAGGCTTCGGCATCGACCGGAAAGATGGTCAGACGCTCGAGAGGAGCCTGATCCTTGCCCTTGATGGATAAAACCAGGTCTTCCGCGGAGGTCTCGATATGGCGGATAGAATAGGGCGAACGGTTCTGCGGCCTCGGCACGAGAGCGAGCGCTTCGGTGATAGCCTCGCGTTCGGGCGAAGAGGGCGGGCTGGCGGTCACCTTGCGTTCAAGCGTGAGTTCTCCCGATCCCGGCAGGCATTCCTCCTGGCAAACGAGCCATTCGAGAGCCGCCGTGACCCGGATCGTACCGTCTTTGGTTTTCGGGCTGATCGAGACGGGGAACGTCACCTCGTTTTCATAGCCTATCGTCGTCAGGCCGCCGAGCATGAAACGCTTCGGAACCGGCCATGCCGGTCTGCTCAGATCAGCCTGCTCCGATTGCAATTTGAATTTGGGCGCGGTTCCCGAATCCCCTGGGTTTTTCCAGTAAATATGCCAGTGCGGGTCTATCTTGAAACGGAGGCCGATGGTATCGCCCGAGGCCGAAAGATCGGCGGGAGCTATCCATGAAACCTCGATATGATCGGCCTTCAGGCTCTCGGCCGCAGGCGCGACGGAGGAGAGGAGGTTGATGAGAAAGGCGGCGCAGAAAATCCCACATAGGCGGAACATAGAGTCTCCTTAAGAGAGTCCATGATCTTCGCATAATCGGCTTAAGTTGCAAATCGAAAGGGCTACTCCGCCTTGAAACCATACCTATATCAACAATTTAGCCGCGCCACGAATTCTCAGGTGCGGCCTTTAAGATTTTGAATTCATTCACAATGATTTCGCTCAACAAAAAGCTTAAAAATGCCGATAAGTACCTGGTTCGACGGAATTTTACCGCTTCAGATGAGAGACCGATGGCGATGAAGAAAATCCCGGTTTTGCCGCTCCTCTTGATCTCGCAGGCCGCTTCGTTAACCGCTTGTTTCAGTAAGCCGCCTTCGCCCGTGCACTCCGGTGGCGGCAACGTCACGACGAATTCCAACGATGATACGAACGGCGGAACGTCGAGCGGCGCGAACGGTAATGATGCTACGCAAAACAACGCCTCGAACTCCGGATCGTGGTCGAAAGACGAGGATCTCAAGGCCTGGTCGGATCCAGGCGCCGTCGCGCCCATGAAAGATCCGGCCCTCGCGAACCAGGTCCACAAGTATTTCAACATCCACATCGTCGATAGCGCGACGAACGAGAACATCCCGGGCGCGGTCATCTCCACGACCAACAATATCCGCCTGCAATCGGATAAAAACGGTTTCGTCGCTTTCTACGAGCCGGGGCTCATGGACAAGAAGGTGTTCTTCACCGTGACCCATCCCGGCTGGAACGCTAAGAAAGACGGGCTCGGGATCGCCGGCGCCGTGCTTGATATCAAGGAGGGCGGAGCCGCCTTCATCTATCTGGACAGGGCTTCCGGGCAGACCGTAGCGGTCGCGCATGATAAAGACACCCGCAAATTGCTCGGCATGAACGTGCCGCTGCCTTCGCAGATCTTCGGCATCCGTATCGTCGATAAAGCCACTCATCGCGGAGTGCCGATCGTTCGCCTGGCTTCCGCCGACGGCCAGGAGTATTACTCCGATAACCAAGGTTTTATCGCCATCGACGACCAGGACCTCATGGGCAGCGAGATCACCTACAAGATGACGAGCGACGGCTACGACGCGCAAGACATCAAGGTGAAGATCGAAAAAGGCGGTGAAAAGACCTTCGAAATCGTTCGCCGTAATATCGCGGAACGCCTCTATCGTTCGACCGGCGCGGGTTCTTATCGCGACAGCGTGATGCTGGGTTATACGACGCCGGTCGCCCATCCGCATATCGATGGTCTCGTGATGGGCCAGGACACGGTGAATGCCGTCCTTTACCATTCCAAGCTCTTCTGGATCTGGCAGGACACCAGCCGGCCCTCTTATCCGCTCGGCAACTTCGGGAATTCGGGAGCCGTCGCGGACCTGCCCGGCAAGGGCAATATCTCGCAGGATCTCGGCATCAATCGCACCTATTACGTCGGCAGCGACGGCTTCTCCCGCCCCATGGCGCCTGACTTTGAACCAGTCGGCAACCCGACCTGGATGGGCTCGCTCGTGGCGTTGCCCGATGCGAGCGGCGCCGAGCGGATGTACGGCATCTACGGCAAGGCCGTGGCTTCGGCCGACGTCGGTCGCCGCGGATGGGGCGTGTTCGATGACGCGAGCGGCACCTTCAAGGACGTGCTGAACTTCGCGAAAGCGGAATATATCCCGGGCGAAGCGCTGACTCCGAACGGGGAGCCCGTCAAGGTCCGCCACGGAGCCGACGACTACCTCTATTACGGTTACATGCGGGTCCGGGCGACCGTCGAAAACCTGCTGAACATCGACGCCTATGAAACGTATAGCCCTTACGAGCCGAAGACCAAGACCGTCATGCGGAATCCGGACGGTTCGCTCGCCTATGCGTGGCGCAAGAACGCCTATCCGCCCGTCCTCGATGATATGAAGAAGGCGAATATCAATGAGAATGATATCCTCGAGGAAGTCGAGTTCCACGACATGCAGGGGCAAACCGTGGCGCTCGCCCAAAGCAACCTCGAGAAGAACTGGAACAACTTCCGCAAACGCTACATCGGTACGATCCAGCAAAAATTCGGGACTTCGTTCCTCGGCGAGACCTGGATCAGCGAGGCCGATACCCCGCTGGGCCCTTGGAACTTCGCGACGAAGATCATCTCTCACGATAAATACACGTTCTATAACCTGCAGCAGCATCCCTTCTATGATCGCGAGGGCGGCCGCCTGATCTATATCCACGGAACGTATACCAACTTCTTCACGCAGGAGATCGCGACGCCTCGTCACGATTATAACCAGGTGCTCTATAGGCTTGATCTTGCGGATTCGCGTCTTATCATGCCGGTGGCGGTCTATGATCTTTCGGATGCCCAGACCACGAACCTGGGGGTGAAGGGCGATCTTCATCCCGGCTCGACGCCGCTCGCTGCCGCGTTCTTCGCGATGGAGTCGCAAGCTCCTGGCACTCAGGGGCTGGCCTGGTCCGCTCCTGAATGCGATCCCAAACGCCGTCTGATCCCAACCTCGGGCGAACCCTCGGCGTTCTTTGTTTTGCCCGCATCCACGGCGGCGAATGCAGCGACCGAAAAACTCTACGAATTCAAGAACGCGAATGGCCGTTATGCTTACAGCACCCAAACGGAGCTTGCCGGCTACACGCGGGAAGGCGATGCGATCGGTCTCGTCTGGAAGCCGGCGACTGCGGTGAAAATCCCGGTCGGCGACTATCTCGGCGACCTCGTCGCGCACGCCGGCGCGGATCAATGCCTGAAATCGAGCGGCGGCGATACCAAAGTCGCGTTGGACGGAAGCAAATCCAGGCATCTCAGCGGGACGATCAAGTCCTATGATTGGACCGTTCGTTCCAAGGACC
>JASLCY010000196.1 GCA_030151925.1 Oligoflexus sp. | reverse complement strand
CCGAGTAAAAAGCTGGGAACGCACCTCAAGACCGACCCGGGAATCACCTGGTACAGGCTCGTGAGGGAAGCGGTGGATTTCTACACGAGGATGGACTTCATCTTCTACGCGGGGCCGGCGAAGGCCGTCGAGTCGAAAACCGTCGACCTCGCGCCTTCCGACCACTTCTCGCTCTATACCGTCTTCGAGTTGAAATAACGCTCAGAGCGGCGTCGCGTGAGTATTGGCCTTGTAGCCTTTGAGCTGGTCGAGCACGCCGCTGACGGACACCGCGCTTTGATCCTGGGCGATGCGATCGCCGTGGATATCGATGAGATACCAACGGAATTCCTGAGGCGGAGTCTCGAATTTCTCATGCAGGTAGCCCGCAGGGTGGTCCTCGAAGAAGACCTTCAGGTCGTAGCTCTCATCCAGTTCTTTCTCGACCGCCGAGAAATTATCGAACATCGCCTTGAACTCGGGATGGGTCCGGTCCGGAGCCAACACGACGAGCACGTGCTTCTTACCGCGTTCGAGCGAGGAATCGTGGAAGAGGTACATCCATATACCTTCGGACCATGCGCGTTTCGCTATCTCGGTGGCTGGTACTTTTTCGCTGTCATTCATAGGATAGCCCCCTTATCTGTTCCAAGGTTCCTCCCTCATGATCTCCATTCGGCGCCCCGCGCTCCAGAAAAAAAGCCTTCGAACGCCGGGTTCGAAGGCTTAATAATGAAGTTATTTCAATTTCTTATAGCATAAATTCACAAAACTCGCGACCGCGGCCTTAGGGCCTACACAAGAGTGCCCGCGCAGTACACTTGATGCGGCTGCGTTTGGCCGAAATCAGCGATCCACTGCTCGACCGTCGTGAGCTTATGGATGATGAAATCCGCGTCGTATCCCGGCGCGAGAGCGCCTTTGGCCTTATGCAGGTCAAGCGCCTTCGCGGCGTTGAGCGTGACGGCCACGAGCGCCTCGTAAGGGCTCAGGCCGCAGTAGAGCGCGGCGAGGCTCGCGGTGAAAGGCAGGTTGCTGAGGTAGCACGAGCCGGGATTGAAATCGCTCGCCACGGCGATCGCGCAGCCTTTATCACGGAATCTCGCAGCGTCGGCATAAGGGATCTTCGTGTAGAACGAAGTGCCGGGCAGCATCACCGCGACGGCGGAAGCCTCGGCGAGCGCTTCGATGCCCTCGTCGCTCGCCTTCTGCATGTGATCGGCGCTGACCGCGCCCCAGCGGGCCGCCGCCTCCGCAGCGCCGCTCGGCGCGAATTCGTCCGCGTGCATGCGGAGCTTCAGGCCGAGGCTCTTCGCGCGGCGATAATAGGGTTCGACTTCCGCGGCTGAAAAATAGCCGTTCTCCACGAACGCGTCGACCCAGGTCGCGAGGCCCAGGCGGCTCACCTCGGGCAGGAGCTCATCCGTCATGTGCTGGATGAAGCTCGCGTTATCGGCGAATTCCTTCGGCCGGTCGTGGAGCCCGAGGCAGGTGACGCTCAAGGTCTGCGGGACTTGCAGCGCGGCCTTCCGCAGGACTTCGAGGCAGCGGATCTCCTCGGCCGCGTTCTGGCCGTAACCGCTCTTGGCCTCGACCGTGGTCACGCCGTGCCGCAGGAAGGTTTCGAGGATGCCGAGGCAGTTCTCGAGCAGCTCCTCGTCGCTCGCGGCCCTGGTCTGGCTGATCGAATATTTGATGCCGCCGCCCGCGGCCGCGATCTGCTGATAGGTCTTCCCATCGAGGCGCGCCGCGAATTCATGCGTACGGTCCCCGCCGAAGACGGGATGCGTATGGCTGTCGACCAGCCCGGGCAGGACCAGCTTCTGCTTCGCGTTGATAGGCTTGAAGCCCTTGTAGGCGGCCGGCGCGTCCCCTTCCCCGCTCGCGACGACCGTACCGTCGTCCACCGCGAGCCAGGCGTTGCGTTTGATGCTGAGGTCCTCGGCTTTGATAGCCGTGTAGCGAGCCTCCTTTACCAGACGCTCACAGGTCACCAGCGATCCGATATTGTGCACCAGGAGCTTCGCCATCTCAGTTCTCGTCCTTCCAGATGACTGTCCAGCGGGTGCCTTCCGCGCCGTCCATCAATTCGATGCCGAGGTCCACGAGCTGCTTTCGGATCTCGTCGCCCTTCGCCCAGTCCTTGGTTTCGCGCGCCGCCTTGCGGCCGGCGATCAGCTTCTCGATCTCGCTCTCCTTCAGGCCCATGCCGGCCACGATCTTGGATTTGAGGGAGGCGATGAAGGCTTCCGGATCCTCCTGGAGGAGGCCGAAGACCTTGAAGAGCTCGCGGAAGGTGCTCGCGTAGGCCTTCGCCGTATTCGCCTTCTGCACCGATTTCTTGCCGGCCTTGAGTTCGTTCGCTTTACGGAATCCGCCGAGGATCTCGCGCAGCGCGCCGACCGTCCCGAAGTCGTTGGTCATCTCGCGATGGAAGGCTTCGATCACCGCTTTGGGATCGTGGCCCGGGAGCAGGGCGCCGCCGTCGGCCTCCGCCGCCAGCGCATCGAGCTCGCGCATGGTCTCGTAGAAATAGAGGAGCCGCTGCGAAGCGCCCTGGAAGACCTGCTCGCTGAAATCGACGTTCGAGGTGTAATGGTTCTGCAGATAAGCGAGGCGGAGCACCTCGCCCGGGAAACGCTCGAGGAATCGGCTCGTCAACACCTGGTTGCCGAGGCTCTTCGACATCTTCACCTTGTTGATCGTGAGCAGGCCCGAATGCAGCCAGTAGCGGGAGTATTCGCAGTTGTTCGCGGCCTCCGACTGCGCGATCTCATTCTCGTGATGGGGGAATACGAGGTCGCGGCCGCCGCCGTGGATATCGAAGCTCTTGCCGAGGTGCTTCTTCGCCATCGCCGAGCATTCGATGTGCCAGCCCGGGCGGCCGAGGCCCCAGGGGCTGTCCCACGAAGCGCCGGGGGTCGCGTCCTTCTTCCAGAGCGCGAAATCCAGCTCGTCTTCCTTATCGCCCTTCACCACCAGGTCGCGCGTTCCGCTCTGGCCCTCATCGGTCTTGCGGTTCGAGAGCTTGCCGTAATCGGCCTTCTTCTTCACGCGATAATAGACGTCGCCTTCCGCGGTGGAATAGGCGTAACCGTTCTTCTCGAGATCCTGGATCATCGCGATGATCTCGGGGATGCACTGCGAGACGCGGGGTTCGAAGGTCGCAGCCCGGACGCCGAGGGCGTGCATGTCCTGCTCGGAGGAGGCGATGATCTCGTTCACCAGGTTCATCGGCGTGATGCCACGTTCCTGCGAGCGTTTGATGATCTTGTCATCGACGTCCGTGTAATTGCGTACGTAGGTCACTTTATAACCCACGTACTCCAGGTAATTACGGATCACGTCGAAGTAAATCGCCTGCATTGCATGGCCAATATGGCAATTATCGTAGACCGTCACGCCGCAGGCATACATCTTCACGTGGCCAGGTTCGTGCGTTTCGAATTTTTCTTTCTTTCCGCTCAGCGTGTTATAAACCTGAATATCCCGCACAACCCTCTCCATACCTGCCTGGAATCATTACA
>JASLCY010000192.1 GCA_030151925.1 Oligoflexus sp. | reverse complement strand
GTCCTCGATCACGGGCCCGACGATTGCCGTGCGGATGGCTCTCAACGCCTTATCGAAGAAGGGGCCTTCTCTTTCACTTCGGCCAAATCCTATTTAGAAACCATCTCATAAATGCGATGGCGTCGTTCTTCGTCGTCGGGCGCTCCTCATGTACCAGTGCGTACGCTCCGGGCGCCCTCCTCCTCGAGCCTAGCCCTCCCATTTATGAGATGGTTGCTAGGTCGGTCCTTGTTACAGAATAAGGGTCTCTTTATTTTTGCTTTTGGAAAGGCAAAGAATTAGGCTAGTATGAAGAGCATACAGAATACATCCTGAAAACCGTTCTCAATCTGTCTTAACAGCGGGCCTAGTTCCGTACGAGGAGTGCGCATGCAGAATGTCACTTCAGAAACAGCTTGGTGGGTAGTCGTTCAGGCGATGGCTGAACTCGTAGTCTATGGTTACGATGAGCTAGAGCTCACGGAGCGGCATGTCCGGAATGAATTGCTGGATGCGGGTTTTTCGAGTCATGATATTCAGAAGGCCTGTGATTGGGTCGAGAAAGCCGTAAATTCGGGAACCGTCGTCGAATCCCTAGCGATGCTGCAAACGCAGAGCGAAGGGACGCGTATCGCCCATCCCATGGAAAGGATCTGCTTTTCCAAACCTATCTGGGCGAAGCTCGAGCTCTGCCGGCACAAAGGCATCCTCTCGAGCGAAGTGATCGAACGCATGCTCGAAGGCGCGCGCGTAATCGATACGCGTGATTGGGATGATGAAGAAGTCTCGAATCTCCTGGCCGAAATCTTTACATCGGTCCTGCCCGGTACCTCTGAAGCTGACTTCCTCGAGATGTTCAAGGTCTGCGTCCCTGAATATTACTGCTGATAAAGCCCCAGCCCTGGACGCAATTACACGTGAAGTTCGAACAACTTGTCGACGACCTCTTTCGTCAGGATGATCGCGTCGACGAACTCCTCTTCGATGGCTTTGAATCGCTCTGCCTCGTGACGGGCGCGGCGAAAGCCTACAGGCCCTCTCCCCTGCACCGCGAATCCCTCGAAACCCTCCAAGACTTTGCCCTGGCTCAAGGCGTGCGTTGGGATCCTATGCAGCCCGCGGCAGG
Organism: Oligoflexus sp.; assembly: GCA_030151925.1. Taxonomy (GTDB): domain Bacteria; phylum Bdellovibrionota_B; class Oligoflexia; order Oligoflexales; family Oligoflexaceae; genus Oligoflexus. Next base: position 4,403 of record JASLCY010000192.1, on the reverse strand, counting down.
CGGGTGTTTTAGTGTGCCCTCATCTTTGATCGGCGAAGAGGAGCGGCATTACCGCTGGCATGGCCTTCTTCCGCCTATCGCGCGTGACGGCCTGCTGCTCAGCGTGAGGCGGCACAGGCTCGGCGAGTTCTCGCTCGGGGATTTTATTCCCGCCGTCCGGCGGGACGCTGCCGTCCAGCGCTTGAATCACCATCACCCGGTGTTCGTCATGGGCCCGACGGGATCGGGTAAAACCACTTTTATGGTCAGCGCTCTGCTGGAATGGGCGAAGGACGAAAGGGTCGCGATCCTGGAGCAGCTTCCGGAAGTTCCTCGGCTCTCGCCGCGATGGATCCGTCTCTGTGCACAGCAGGCCAATCTTGCTGGGGAAGGTTCGGTGAGCCTTGAGCATCTTATCGATGAGCTGCTGCGCCTCAGGCCCGATCGCATGATCATCGGCGAATTAAGGCGCGAGGAGATCTTCGCCTTTAAACGCGCGCTCCTCGCCGGACACTCGGCGGTGTGGACGACGGTTCACGCCTCGACGGCGGAAGAACTGCCTTGGCGTCTCGCGGAGCTGGGCGCGGCGAGTCGCGAGGAATGGCGCGAGCTGCTGGTCATGCATGGGGCTTTGGTGGTGAAGCTTGAACGCCAGAACCCTCGTTTCCAAGGGCTCTGGCAGTTCAGTCCGGATGGGATCATTTCTTTCTGAAGAAAACGGAGAAGATCCTCTTGAGCATGCCGAGGAGAGTGTTCGGCACTTCCTGATTCTTCTTGATCGGCTGCACGGGTTTGATGATAGGGCTTGCCGGCGCTATCACCTTCAGCTTGCGGCCGTCGTTGCCCTTGGCCGAAGCGCCCTGAGGACGGTTTCTGCCCTGAGAGGCATTGTCGCGTGTATTCTCTGCCGAAGAGCCGGTGTGAGCCTTTTTATGCGGCTTACGCTCTTGCAGCTGTTCATGGGCTTGGGCGCCCGCTTTCTGGCGTTTGCCCTGAGCAGCGTCACCACGACCGCCACGCTGCTGCTCGCTCCGCTCGCCTTTCGGTCCACGGGCCTGCTGTTTATTCTCGTTTTGATCCTTCTCACGTTCGCCCCGCGGCCCGCGGCCACTGGAACGACCACCACGCCCGCCGCCAGCTCGTCCGCCGGAGCGAGAACGTCCGGAGTCCTCTTCCTTCATACGGTTGCCTTTGAATGTAGGATCCTTATAGGGGTTGCCCGCTTTATCCTCGATCGCGAGGAATTCCTCGGGCACCCAGTACGTCTCTATGCCAACATTTTCGCCGAGATAGTTCTGAATGGCTAGAAGATTATGCCCATAATCTTCGCAGACGAGAGAATAAGCCGAACCTTCCGCGCCCGCACGTGCGGTACGGCCGATACGGTGGACATAGTTCGCGGCGTCATCGGGAAGATCAAAGTTATAGACGTGGGTGATGCTCGAGATGTGGAGACCGCGGCTCGCCACGTCGGTGGCGATGAGGGCCTTCACTTCGTTGTTCTTGATGCGATGCACGAGCTCGATACGTTTCTTCTGAGGTAGGTCGCCCGTAATCAGATCGACGTCGATGCCGTTGTTCCTGAGTTTGTACTGCAGCCATTCAGCCACGATCTTCGTGTTGGTGAAGATCACCGAGCAGACCGGATTGTGTTCACGCAAGAGGCCGAGCATCACGCGCAGCTTCTCGGTCGACTCGCAGATCACCGCGTACTGCTTGATGCGCTCGGGGGTGATGACCTCGGGGTTGGCCGAAATGTATTTCGGGTTTTCCAGGTATTCGAAGGCGAGCTCCTTGACCTTCTCGTTGGTCGTCGCGGAGAAGAGGAGCTTTTGCGTCTCGGGGCTGAGTTTGGACAGGAAGTATTCGACGTCATCGATGAAGCCCATGTCGAGCATGCGGTCGGCTTCGTCGCAGATGAAGAGGCAGCAGTCCTTCGTCGAGAAGATCTTCTTCTGGTAGTAATCCTTGAGGCGGCCCGGGGTCGCGACGATGACGTCGACGCCTTCGCGGATCTTGTCAGCCTGCTTCTCGTAGTCCACGCCGCCGAAGACGGGCATGGACGAGATGCCGATGAGCTGAAAGAGGGCCTCGGCATCGCTCGAGATCTGCACGGCGAGCTCACGGGTCGGCGCGAGGATGATGGCCTTCGGCTCTTTGCTGGTGTCGACCGCCGTTTCACGCATCTTCAGGATCTGATGCGCGATCGTGATCAGGAACACACCCGTTTTACCGGTACCGGTCTGCGAGAAACCCGCGAGGTCTTGGCCGCGGGTCGTGAGAGGCAGCGCCAGGCCCTGGATCAAGGTCGGTTTGCTCCAACCCAGTTGGCGAATCGCCTCGGTGAGTTGGGGAGCGAGGTTCAGCTCTTCGAACGTCTCCGCTGCGACCAGGGTGTCTTCGACGACGACTTTCTCTTCATCCTCGTCTTCAATCACGGCCATATCGAGTTCGGCATCGACTTTGACGTCGCCGTCCTCTGGGAAAGAATTGCCCGTTAACTCGTTCGCCTCGTTGTCCGATGTCTCCAACGTGGAAGATGTGTCCAAGTCCTGTGAGATATCGTCTTTTGTATCGTTTTTGTCAGTCATCGTGTCTTCCGCCGCTTTAAGCGACTAATATTTTTGATCTTAACCGATACCGTAGTAAACGGCTAAACGTAAAGGTGACCAAATGGCAGCAAACCAGCACGACCCAGACGCGCCCGCCGATTCGGGGACTGAACCCTTGCATGCAAGCCCTGAGGATACAGGAGAAAGCTCGTCACTCCAAGCCCAAGAAGGCCAGGCCACCGAAAATATTGACGCGTCAAGAGCCTCAAATGCGCCGGTTCCACCGCTGAAAAAGCCAGATCCGGGTTCACGCGAAGCGGTAGAGGAAGACTTGGCCGTCTATATTCGAGATCTCAATGATTATCTGACCTGGAAGGAAGATCTCAGAGTCACTTCGATTGACTTACAAATAGGCGGACCATATTTTGAACTCTGGACGAAAGAGGCCAATTTGTTTTTCCGGCGTCTTGTTATATTAAGGAAGCGCATGGCAAGCATCCAGAAGCAGAAAAGGGCCTAAAATGATTCAAATGTCCACACTTCGTAAAACGTCACTTCTCTTTAGCTTAGCTTTGACGGGGTGTGTGACACCTGCGGAAGAACGCCAACTGAAGGACGATATCTTCGCCCTGCAGACTCGCATGATGGCTATGGAGGGTCAGGTCAACAACCAGAGCAAAGAGATCACGAACAGCTCGACTCGCCAGGAAGCTTCCGTGACGACCCGCATCGATAAGATCTCGATCGAGATCCAGCGCATCAAGGGCGACATCGACGCCTTGCGCGTGGGCATGACCACCGGCCAACTGCCGGGCGCGGAAGGCCAGCAGGAAACCGCGCAGAGCAAGACCCTGTCGGACCTCGCTTCGCGCGTCGACGCGATCGAGGAGAACCAGAACCGCATCATCGCCGCGATCGACAAGGCGATAGATACGAAGAAGCCCGAGAAGAAGTCGAGCAAGGACGACGGCGACAAGAAGGAAGGCGCGGTAAAACTCAAGAGCTTCAAGGACCTCAAGTCCGCGTTCGAAGACAAGAATTACAAGCTCGTGGCCGACCAGGGCGACAAGCTCCTCGGCACGTTCAAGCAGAAGAAGACCAAGCAGGAAGCGACTTTCATGGTCGCCGAGAGCTTCTACAAGAGCGGCCAGGTCCGCGACGCGGCGCTCCGCTTCAACGATTACCTCGAGAGCAAGCCGACCGAGAACCTCTCGTACTCGCTGCTGCGCATGGGCGATTGCTTCAAGCAGCTCGGCGACACCGAGACCGCGAAGATCTATTATCAAGAGCTGATCCAGAAGCACGGCAAGACCGATGAAGCCAAACAGGCGAAAGAAAAGCTCAGCAAACTCTGATCGCTCGGCCTAGGGACCCACCATGACTCTGATCCTCGGCATAGAAACCAGCTGTGATGAGACCGCCGCCGCCGTCGTCGAGAACGGCCGGCAGGTCCACAGCTCCATCGTCGCCTCGCAGATCGACATCCACCAGAAGTTCGGCGGCGTCGTGCCGGAGGTCGCCGCGCGCGCGCATCTCCAGGTCATCGACGCGATCGTCTCCGAAGCGCTCGACGAAGCCGGCAAGACGCTCGCGGACATCGACGCGATCGCGATCACGCAGGGCCCGGGGCTCATCGGCGCGCTGCTCGTCGGCATCGCCTACGCGAAGGGCCTCGCCCTCGCCTCCGGCATCCCCCTCGTGCCCGTGAACCACGTGGAGGCGCATGTGCACGGCGCGCTCCTCGGCCTCAAGGAAACGGCGGAAGAGCTCTTCCCCTGCCTGGCCCTCGTGGTCTCCGGCGGTCATTCCAACATCTATTACATGCGGAGCCCGCGCGAGTTCGAGTTAATGGCCTACAGCATCGACGAAGCG
>JASLCY010000610.1 GCA_030151925.1 Oligoflexus sp. | reverse complement strand
GTCTTGTTTTCCATGGGCGCGACGCAGTCGGGCTGCACGATAACCTTATAGCCCCGGACAAAAGCTTCCATCGCGGTGATCAGAACGCAGCTTTCGGTCGATAGGCCGGTGACGATGAGTTTTTTGACTCCGATATGCTGCAGCAGGAGTTCAAGAGGGCTCGCATAAAAAGCGGAATGCTGGGGCTTCAGGATGAGATAATCTTTGCCGGTCGGCTTGAGGAGGTCGGCGATTTGGGCGACGTCGTGCTTCTGCCTTTGGCAATGCGCGATCTGTTTAGCGAAATTAGACCGCCATTGTCCGAAGTTATCATTCACGTAGATCGTAGGGATGCCATGGCTGGCGGCCTTTCTTTTAAGGCTCCGGATCGCTCGAGCGGCTGCGGTCGCCATAGGCAGGAAGCGCTCCCCGTCCGGCCACGAGAAGTCGTTGATCATATCGATGACCATGATCGCGATAGAGGAAGCATCCTTGATATTGCCATGTAAGTCTTGCGATCGCTTCGGCATCGACTCCCTCCTCTCTCGAAGAGAAAGCAACAAATGTACCAAAGGGTGCACTTTAAGGAAGATGAAGAATAGTGCAAAGCGTAAAACTAGTGTTCACAATCATTAAATCTTGTAGAAATTCCCTCGATCAAATCTGGGCCGCCAAATTGTCGCCGACGTTGTAATTCACCTCACATTTTGCAGTATTAATTCCATCGAATGCTCTCAATGTCCAGCGGCCGGACATTGTAGCGTTAGCCTGTGGATTTTGTACATGGTTGAATCTAAAATTCATTTTGGCTTTGGTGAATTCGATACAGAGATTTCCACTTTGATCAATGACGATAGATTCCTGAGGTGGATGGATTGCCACCTTAATGTCAGAAATTTTGATCTTTAATATACCGTTGTCTAATTCCCCTTCTGTAAATTGCCGCAAGATTTTATCATCTATAGTCATATTGGTGCCCGCGATCCTGGTTTCCCACACTTTAAGCATTTAACAGAATGAAAATTATTATTAGTGCATGGATTGGTGGACGTAGCTTCGCATCCTACACTTCCACAGTTCTTGCATTTATAGACTGCCGATCCACATGGATTTTTGCCGCCATTCTTTTTTCCAGAACAGTTTGCCATCGAACAGCTCCAATAATTTGTTAAGATGCTGATTTGAAGTCGGGGAGTGAGTTTGCGACTATCCTTGTATTTTCCTCGATCTGAACCTGGCATAGAGCGAGTTGAGCTTTTAATTTTAGACCGAAAGCAATATAAGAAGAGATAACGAAACCGACAAATCCACCAATCCCCATCCCAAGCCATACAAAGGAAAATGATTGAGATATTTTTACCATTGGCAATCCAGGAATTGCGCCGCAGGATGCTCCCATCAATGTTCCGAAGAGCACTATAAAAAATGCGCGACTATATAGTTTTTCTGCATACATTCGAATAATGTTGGGATCGTAGGTAGTCATGAGTCTCCTCAATTTGAATTTCTTTCATTTTCCCATAAGCCCTATGGGCGTCACATCAGTATAACTACCCAGTGTTTAGGCCACCCTAATATTTCAAGTTCAGCTGAGAGCTAATGATTGAGCAATCACGTTAGATCATGAATTATACCTGGAAAAAATCCATGCAGAGGAAAACGATATCATCCGTCTGATCTTTGGGATTCGCTAGACGGATGGAGATATCGCTGAGGCAATTCCTGATCCTCTCGGCGATCCAGGCCTTATCCTGTTTGGAAACTTCAAAAAAGGAAGTATAGAACAAACGATCCGGATGCGAGGGTTGGATGTATTCGTTCGTGGCTTTGACGCGAATTTCCTTGTGGAAGTTTTTATAGAACGTGCGTTCCGCCTTAGGGAATAGGGCGAGTCTCCTGAACATCCAGCTATCGCCATCCCTTGTGACGAGCCCCATTTACAACAGTGCGTTGAGACTGTCCTCCACGATGCCTGTCGGGAGGTAAAACCGTTTTGCTAAAGCCTCGACGTTGTTTAAGCTCTTGAGTGCAAGATGCAGGACGGGAAAATGCCAATTCGAGGTATATTGCGTGATGTCTTCAAGGCTCATGACTTCCCCCAGCCCTGGTTCTCCGGGTTGAACGTAACGCTCGGCCGCGCGAGAGCGGATTTTTTCCAGGTCACGGGCATACTTCGCAGTAAGAAGGGCGCTTCCGGCCTTCTCCATGCTCACGAGCGTGATGAAGAAGTCGGTTTCGATCTCGTTGAAGTTCCAAAAGTTGCACAGAGCCGCCGCATGTTCGGTGCTTAGGAGATTCTTGCCGGTCAAGACCAGAGATAAAAAAGAGAGATGGCAGCCCGCGGCTTTTGCGAGGATGCTTTTATAAGCCTTGACCCCAGCGTTGACCCTAATCATAAAATTCAGGACGTCGAGGCTGGTGTTATGCTGGAGAATGCCGGCCAATCTAATATCCACAGTCCTTCGGTTCCCTTTCGAGCGTCCGCTGCTGCCTGTACGTATGATGTCCCTATGCAAAAATTTTATTCAAAGCACGCTGCGCTGTATTTCATAAAGTTAATAAATTTCAGCGCGAAATTTATTATCTACTCATATCTCTGACTAGCCTTCTGTTCCAT
>JASLCY010000126.1 GCA_030151925.1 Oligoflexus sp. | reverse complement strand
AGCCGCGAAAGAGCGACGAACGAGAGGGCGATGAGGAGCATCGCGACGATTTCAAAGAAGCGTTTCCGTTCTTCGCGATTGCCGAAATAAAGCCATCTCTTTTTCATTATAGTCAATTCGACGTCCCTCGTGGCGGAGATTTTCACATAACGATAACAGAAAAAACCCTGTAAAGTGAGACTAGAAGCCAATCTCCTTTCACTGAGATCGGAATGCCTCGATGACGCAAAATGAAGAGATCCTCAAACGTTTCGCCCAGAACCTGCTCGCACGCGACCGCCAGGCGGCCACCGTAGAGTCCTACACGCGCGACGCCGCTGAGTTCCTGCGTTACCTCGATTCTTTCAAGATCGGTTTGAAGGACGTCCAACCGGAGACGCTGCTCGCCTATCGCGAGCATCTTTCGTTTGCCGAAAAAGACAAGGAGAACTCGGTTCGCCGGAAGATCATCGGCGTTCGGCAGTTCTTCCGCTTCCTCGCCGCAGAAAAACTGATCTCGGCGACGCCGTTCGACGAGATGCCGCTTCCCGAGCGGGATGAGCGGCTCAAGGCACCCATCCGCCCGGGGCAGATCGAATCGGCCCTCAACGCCTTGCGCCCCACGAACCTCAAGACCGCGCGCGACATCGCCATCCTCCGCCTGCTGTCCTACGAAGGCATCAAGGCCCACGAGCTGATCGAGATCATGCTGCAGGACTTCGTCGGTTCGAGCCAGAAGGCGACCCTCTTCGTGCCGGGCGTGAAGAGCCGCAGCATCACGCTCGAACCCGAGACCAACGCCGCGATCGAAACTTACCTCGATTACTTCCGCGCCTGGCTCGAGACCAGGACGGCCTCGCAGCAGGAGAATTTCCGCTGGCTGTTCGTATCCTTCAAAGGCAAGGACGGCTCGCTCGTGCTCCCGCGCATGACGCGTCACGGCCTGAAATTCATGCTCTACGAGATAGGCGAGCGCTTCAGGATCCCCCATATCAACACCGAGAACCTCCGCCATTACTCGATCGAGCACCTCCTCGGCCAGGGCTGGGACGCCGAGCAGGTGATGCAGCACCTCGGGCTCAGGCGGCTCGGCAACGTCGGCAAGCACCTGGCGAAGAGGAAGCTCGAAGGCATCGAGGCTTCGGGATGACGATCGTTTCGAATCGCGACGAATCCTGGATGCGTTATGCCCTTTCGCTCGCAGAAAGCGCGGCGCTCCTCCTCGAGGTGCCGGTCGGCGCCATCGTCGTCAAGGACGACCGTATCATCGGCACGGGCCTCAATCTGCGGGAATCGACCCACCAGGCCAACGCTCACGCGGAGATGCTCGCGATCGAAGAAGCGTCGCGTTTCCTCGGCGCCTGGCGCCTCACGGACTGCACGCTTTACGTCACGCTCGAGCCTTGCCTCATGTGCGCGGGCGTGATTTACCAGGCGCGGGTGCCGCGCGTCGTCTACGGTGCGAAGGATCCCAAGGGCGGAGCGCTCGGCAGCCTTTATCGGCTCAACGAGGACGTTCGCCTGAACCATCGCTATTCCGTGGAGAGCGGCGTGCTCGAAGCCGAGTGCGCGCAGATCCTCAGCCGATTCTTCAAGCGGAAACGCGAGGAGAAGGCGCGACTCAAGCTTGAAAGCCCTCAGATCAAATAGTATGTTCCCTCTGACTTAGACATAGACACGTCAGACGGAGTCCTCATGCTGTCCTACGATTTTTACAAGATCATGCACTTTCTCGGTATCTTCATGGTATTTTCCGCGCTCGGCGGCCAGTTCGTTCAGGCCCTTAACGGCAATGATCCGAAAGCTTTGCCCGGCCGCCGCTGGATAGGCATCTTCCACGGTATCGGTCTTTTGATCGTATTGGTCGCCGGTTTTGGTTTGAAGGCGCGCCTCAACGTGGGTTTTGAGCCCTGGCTGATCGGTAAGATGGTCATCTGGCTGGTTCTGGGCGGTATTGGAGCGATCGTCGCCCGCAAGCGTGGACTTGCAGGCGTGATCTGGATTGTCACTTTGGCACTCGGCATGGCCGCAGCCTTCTTGGCTCGTACCAAATTGAACTTCTAAAAGATCAGTTCAAAGGCTTGGTGACCACGGTCGCACTTTGAATCGTTACGGGCTCGACAGGTCTATCCTGAGGGCCCGTTCTTACGTCGCCGATCTTCTTGACGACATCGAGGCTCTCTTTATCGACGGTTTTGCCGAATACGGTGTATTGGCCGTCGAGGTAGGGGACGCGCTCAAGGCAGATGAAGAACTGCGAACCCGCCGAGTTCGGATCGCTGGTACGGGCCATCGAGAGGACGCCGGGCTCGTGCGGGATCTTGTTGAACTCCTGCGGGATGGTGTAACCGGGACCGCCGGTGCCGGTTCCCAGCGGACAGCCGCCTTGGATCATGAAGCCCTTGATAATACGGTGGAATCCGCCGCCATCATAGAACCCGGCTTTAGCGAGGGCGATGATGTTTTTCGAGTGGCCGGGCGCCACGTCCGGGAAGAGCTCAAGCTTGATCAAACCGAGGTTCGTATCGAGGTGAACTTCATATTTTGCCTTGGAAAAATCGATAGTCTTCTCGATTTCTTTGACTTGCTGTCTCACATCTGCCATAAGCCAATCCTTTATATAGCTTCTCCAAGTTGAGGCTAAAAGAGATACACGAATCCGCGCTTTGAGTAAATCATCCTAAAATGACCCTCCTTGTCGAAGCGCTCGAGAAAGGACCTGCTCGTGCTGCATTACATAGCCATCTGTTCCGAAGACGCCGTCGATGCGGTTGCGAAGGAACTTGAGATCTATGGCGCCCAGAACGTCAAGCCTGGCTATAAGGCCGTTTCGTTCGACGCTGACGAGGAACTGGCCTATCGCCTGCACCTGAAGCTCCAGACGCCCTCGCGCCTGCTGCTGGTCCTGAAAAAAGCCTCGGGTTCGAGCCTCGCGGTCATCACCAACCAGGCCCGTAAAATCAAATGGAACGAATACTTCCGCCCGGACAGCACGTACCTGATCGAAGGCGTGGCGGGCGACCGCGGTCCCGGCCATCCGACGGCGACCGATATCAGCAAAGCCGTGCGCATGGGCCTCGAGGATTTTTATCGCCATAAGGATCTGCCTATCCCCAAGGTGAACCTCAAGGAGCCTAAAATCAAAGTCGTCGCGCACGTCCAC
>JASLCY010000112.1 GCA_030151925.1 Oligoflexus sp. | reverse complement strand
TGATTTTCCGCCTTGGCGACCAGATCAAGATCAGCATCCCCATCGGCGGGCTCCTCCACCTCGATTCGGGCGATTTCGTGAAGATATCGGGACGCGTGCGCCGCGTATTCATCTCCGGCAATCAAATCGCGATCTCCTTCGAACATGTGACCGACAAGCAAAACCAGTTGATCGGCCAGCTCCTTCTCGCGATTGTTGGCAAAAACTTCCAAACCCAGACCAACCGCCTCAAAGCCCAGGTCCCGCGACCGCCAAGCTGACATTTTCGTAAGCCCAAAGCCTCGGCTCGCCTTCAACGCGGGTTTATGCGAAACTTCCTAGGACTCTCTGCCTAGGACGTTCGCGTGACTCGATCCATGGTCAAAATCATCAAATGGCTGACTCACCCCATCTTCGTTTTCGTGGGCCTGCAGATCGTTTGGCTCACGATCGTGATTTTGTGGGTCGTATGGTTCCTGGGGCAGCAGGAGACGCTCACCAACCTCAGCAAGATCATCGGCAACTCCTCGACCGTGAACCCCGCGACGGGCATCTTCAGCCTCGTCATCGGCTGCGTCCTGCTCGGCATCATACTCGTGGGGACGGTCGTCCTCTTCGTCTTCATCCAGGTGCAGAGCGGGCTCCTGAGGCAGCAGAAAGCCTTCGTCTCGAGCGTGACCCACGAGCTGCGCTCGCCGCTCGCCAGCCTCCAGCTCAGCTTCGAGACGCTGCAAAGGCACAAGCTCGCCGATTCCACGCGCGATAAGATCTTCAGCATGGTGAACAAGGACCTCGAGCGCCTCTCGCTCCTGGTCGAGCGCATCCTCATCGCCGGCCGCCTCGATAAGGGCATCATCGACTACAAGAACTCCCACGATGAGATCGAGATCAAGGAGCTGCTGCTGCATGTCGTCACCCAGCAGATGCACCTCGATCAAAGGCTCGAGCGCCGCATCCGCGTCGAATGCCCCGAGAGCCTCATGATCCAGGGTTCCCGGCTCGGGCTCAACATCGTCCTGGGGAACTTGCTCGAAAACGCGGTGAAGTATTCGCCCAAGGATTCGCCGATATTAATCCTTGTGGAACTCAAAGATTACGAACTATGGATAAGCATCGAGGACCAGGGCATAGGCCTCAATAAGAGCGAGCAGCGCAAGGTCTTCAAACTCTTTCATCGCTCCGGCCGGGCCCAGGCCCGCGCCATTCCAGGTACCGGCCTCGGCCTCTATATCGTGCGTTCGATCATGATCTCGATGGGCGGCCGCATCTGGGTGGAAAGCGACGGGATAGGGAAGGGCTCGAAGTTCACCGTGGCTCTTTCCCGTTCGAACGTGCTGAGTTACTGACAGAAGGACAATTGGCTTATGGCATCGAAACGCGTCCTCCTCGTGGAAGATGAACCCCATCTCGCTTTCAACATGGAGCTCAACCTCCAGGAAGAAGGCTATGAGGTCACGCTCGCCCGCGACGGTGAGGAGGCTCTGCAGCTTTATCGCGACGAAGGGCCTTTCTCGCTCATCATCCTCGATGTCATGCTTCCCGGGAAAAACGGCCTCGAGGTCGCCGCCGAGATTCGGCAGAAGGACAAGGTCACCGGCATCCTGATGCTGACCGCGCGTGCTGCGGAAAGCGACATCATCACCGGCCTCGAGGTGGGCGCTGATGATTACATGACCAAGCCTTTCAGCTTGCCGGAGCTGCTGCTTCGCATTCGCCGCATGGCGGATCGCAGCGAGCTGTTCAAGCGGACGGACGAGCCGACGACCGGAGAGAAAATCACTTTTGCCAGTGTGGTTTGGGATCCGAAGACCTTCGAGCTGACGAGCCGTCAGGGGCATTTTGTCCTAACTGCTCTCGAGGCGAAAGTGCTGACTGAATTTCTTATACACCCCGGCGAGATCCTGAGTCGCCAGCATCTTCTGGCCGAAGTGTGGGGTCTCAGCGGAAATGTCGAGACTCGCACGGTCGATAACTTTATCATGCGGCTCAGGAAGTTCTTCGAGGACGATCCCTCGAAACCCCAGATCCTGCAAAGCATGCGGGGTCGCGGTTACAAGTTCTGCGCTCCCATCACGAAGACCAACGGTTAAAAAACCATTCAAAGGCTGGCCATGGAACTCGAATTTGAAAAATGGCATGGGAATAAAAACGATTTTATTTTGACCTGGTTTCCGTATGACGAGGTAACTTTCGAATCGCTGCGCCGCCAGGCGCCTCAGCTTTGCACGCGCGACGGCAGCGGCATCGGCGCGGATGGTATACTCGTCTTGCACACGCACACGAGTCGTGACCTCAAACCCTATAAACTCAGCATAATCAATAGCGACGGCTCACTCGCCGAAACCTGTGGCAACGGGATACGCTGCGTGGCCCTCAGTATCCTCACTCATCACTGGGACACGACGGAAAAGGTCGAAATTCCCGATGCGGTTGATCTGACTCTGAAATCCAGCCATGCCTCGGTCCGTTTCCTCGGCGAACTCAAAGAAACCCGCCGTGGGCAATTGCCTCTGGCGTCTGTCGATATGGGCAGGGCGAAGATCAACGAAGAAAATGCTGATTTTGAGGCTGTGCGAACCCTTGTGACTCGAGTTGCCAAGGAAATCGCCATGCCTGCGCTCGCTCGCGATTGGTCCCTTGTGAGCCTGAGTAACCGCCATCTGATTTTTTCGCTGGATAAGGTATCCCCAGAGCTTATAAGAAAGATCGGGCCGGCTTTTCAAACGTC
>JASLCY010000111.1 GCA_030151925.1 Oligoflexus sp. | reverse complement strand
GGATCTCGCTCGGATGGTGGATGCGTTTCTCCCACGACATCTCCGAGATGTGGATGAGGCCCTCGACGCCCGGCTTCAGGGCTACGAAAGCGCCGAAGTTCTCGATCCTCGTCACGGTCCCGGCGTAGGACTTGCCGGCCTGGAAGGTCTCGCCGATCTCAGCCCAAGGATCGTCCTGGATGGCCTTCATGCTGAGGCTGATGCGTTTCTTGCCGTCCGCGGTGGTCTCGATCTTGAGGACCTTCACGCGGACCTTGTCGCCCTTCTGCACGAACTCGCTCGCGCGGTTGATGCGCGCGTAGCTCATCTCCGAGACGTGGAGGAAGCCGTCGAAGCCGCCGAGGTCGACGAACGCGCCGAAGTCCTTCACCTCGCGGACGATGCCGTCGAGGATGAGGTCCTGGTCCTTGCGCTCCTCGAGTTCGGCGATCTTCGCCTCGCCTTCGCGCTTCAGGAGCTTCGCGCGGGACAGGACGATGTTGCGGCCGCCTTCCTCGATCTTCTCGATGAGGAAGCTGTACTCGTGGTTCATGTATTCGAGCTTGTTCGAGACGAACTTGGTATCGATCTGCGAGACCGGGCAGAAGGCGCGTTTGCCCATGACGGTCACTTCGAAGCCGCCCTTGTTCTCGCCGGTCACGCGGCCCTTGACGGGAAGCTGGCTCTGCAGGGCGAGGCGCAGGTCCTCGATCGCGTTCTTCGATTGGCCCATGCGGCGGCTGAGAAGGATCTCGTCCGCGGTCTTGCTCACGACGTAAGCCGTGATCTTATCGCCGACGTGATACTCCATCTCGCCCTTCTCGTTGACGATCTGGTTCTTGTCCATCACCGCGGTGGTGAGGGCGTCGAGCTCGATCAGGACGGTGTCGGAGTGCTGGCTGATGCTCGAGATCGTGCCGGTGACCTGGCGGCCGACGCGAATATCGGCTTCTTCGTCGCGCGTCGGCTCCTGCTTCAGCATCTCCTCGAAGGAGAGCTCTTCGCTCGCGGCTTTCTTTTTCTTATCGTCGGGGAAGCCGCTGTCTTCGTCTTCCCATTGAATATCTGAATAACGCATGTCCAATACCTCTTAAAAACTCCGCTATTCCGCCCTGTAAAAGGCAAGGCGGGCAGTGTAACCTTGTGAAAAAAATATTTCCATGTCAAATTCGTTAGAGTTGCTTCCCATCATCACTGCCAGGCTTTTGGAGTCAATATGACGGATAAAGGCGTCTTGGAAACACTCGAAGCTCACGATGGCCTCGCTCTCTATGCGCAGTTTTATCCGAGTGCGAATCCGGTCGGAGCTATCGTGACAGTCCACGACTTCGGCCAGCACAGCGGTATGTATCAAGCGGCCCATGAAGGTTTTGCCGCGAAGGGCTTCAACGTCTATACGCTCGATCTCAGGGGCCACGGCCAATCGCCCGGCGAAAGGCAGACGGTCGATCGCTTCGAGGATTACCTCGACGACCTCGACCTGCTGATGGCCCGCGCGCGCGACCGCGAGCAGGGGCGCCCTCTGTTCCTGCTCGGGCAGGGCCTCGGCGCGATCATCGCCCTGCAGTTCGCCTCGAGCCGCCGCCCGAACCTGAACGGGCTGATCCTCATGGGACGCTTGCCGGAGAACACGACGGATTCGATGGACCGCTTCCTCGCGCATTTCGCGAAGTGGCCTCTGGAACGCGCTCGCGAGGCGAAGACCCATCTCGAGCTCGAAGCCGCCGAACGCAGCCTGGAGACCCAGGCGCCTTTCCTGCCGTTCCCGCTGCTGTGCCTGGCCGAGGAGCGCGACAGGCTCAGGCTGGAAAAACTCCACGATCGCATCATCACCTACGATAAGACGCTTATTCCCTACGAAAGCACGACTTCGGACATACTTCTGCATCCGGGGCAGACGCCGGTGATCGAGGACATCGTTGATTGGTGCGGGGCTTTGCTCGAGAAGAAAGACGAAAACGAGGAATGGGACGAGGATGATAGCCTCTGAGCCGTCCGTGGCCGCGGGCTTGGGGGATGGATTTTCGGATCCGGATTATTGGGCCTTGGTTCCTTCCTGAGCGTGATCGAGCTGCTGCTCCTCGCGAACCCGCTTCAGACTCACGCAAGCCGCCTCGTGTTTGTCCATGCAGCCCTTCGCATAGAGATCCGCGGCCTTGTCCCAGATCTTCTGCCGTTCGAACTGGAACGCGAGGTTGTTGCAGGACTTGCCGAGGCCGCCGTCGCAGGCCGCGCGGTAGAAACGGAGCGCGTTCGCCATGTTGCCCGCATGCTCCTCATACCAGGCAAACTTGTGGCAGGCGTGGGCGTGGCCCGCCTGGCAAGCATTGAGGAATTCCGCTTTCGCTTCTTCGATGCGGCCGAATTTCGCGAGGTCGCGGGCCTTGCGGAAGACGAGCTCGAGCTCCTGGTCCTTGACGGAGCGGGGATCGGCCTTCGCTTCGGATTTGCCTTCCGCGACTCCTTCGGCGCCGTCGTCGGTTTTCATGTCGGCCGATGATTGGGTTTCAGGCATCTCGGCGTCGTGTTCCTCCGCGATCTGGCTATCGGCGACCTGCTCCTCCGCCTCGGCCTGCATCTGCTTCAGGCGGGCGAGGGCTTTCTCCTTGATCTTCTCGAGGGCCTGGTCTTGTTTTTCCTTGGCTTTGCCTTCGGCGAACACGCGGGCCGTCACGTCTTCATAATGCACGGGTTCCGGTACGACCTTCGCTTGGAGAGCCATCACCGGCGTCTGGACCGTTTCATTCACCGGCGTCGCGGGCTTTTGCTCCACCGTCTTCTCGGGCGGGGCCGGAGGCTTCGGATGATTGGTCTTCTTTTCTTCGCAGCCCATGCTGAGGGTCATCAGCAGGGATCCGGTTACAATGTAGCGCCACATAGGTCACCTCATTCTCCAATTCTTACTGCTTATCGGATGAATCGTGTCCAACATGAGAACTTAATAGGCATGACGCGTCATTTTTTGAGAAGCGGGGCGGGGAGGGCGCTGTTTACGCTTGTTGGCAGAAGCCGAAGAAGTTTGATAAATTCCTTCTTAGACAATGCCTTGAGTAGATAAAAAGGGTGGAATATGAGTGACTTACGGTACCAGAACGGGTTCGGGAATCATTTTACGACGGAGGCCCTCCCGGGCGCTTTGCCGGTCGCGCAGAACTCCCCGCAGAAGGTCCCCTATGGGCTGGTCGCTGAACTTCTATCCGGCAGCGCCTTCACCGTGAAACGCCACGAGAACCAGCGCTCCTGGCTCTATCGCATCCGTCCCTCGGTCGTCCAGGGCGATTATCAGAAGAAGCCGCTCGCGCGCTGGCTGACGGCGCCGCTGCATGAAGTGGACGTGCCGGCCGCGCAGCTGCGGTGGAATCCTATGCCGTATCATGCGAAGGGCGAGGACTTCATCGACAGCATCACGACGTTCGCGACCAACGGCGACGCCTTCGGCCGCCAGGGCAGTGCGGTGCACCTTTATGCGGCCACGCGCTCGATGAAAGACCGCTATTTTATGAACGCGGACGGCGATCTCCTGATCGTGCCGCAGGAGGGCCGTCTCCGCCTTCGCACCGAGTTCGGCGTGATCGAGGTCGAGCCTTGCGAGATCGCCGTGATCCAGCGCGGGATTAAATTCAGCGTGGAATTGATCGACGGCAAGGCGCGCGGTTATATCTCGGAGATCTACGGCGCGCACCTGACCTTGCCTTACCTCGGCCCGATCGGATCGAACGGGCTCGCGAACCCGCGCGACTTCGAAACGCCGGTCGCGGCTTATGAGGATAAGGCGGGCGCCTTCACGATCGCCTGCAAATTCGCGGGGCAAATCTACGAGGCGAAGATCGGCCATTCGCCGTTGGACGTCGCGGCGTGGCACGGCAACTACGCGCCTTACAAATACGATCTGAGGAAATTCAATACGATCAATACGGTGAGCTTCGATCACCCCGATCCTTCGATCTTCACGGTGCTCACCTCACCGGGCGAGCACGAAGGCCAGGCGAACGTCGACTTCGTCATCTTCCCGCCGCGCTGGATGGTGGCCGAGCATACCTTCCGGCCGCCTTACTTCCATCGCAACATGATGAGCGAATATATGGGATTGATCCATGGCGTGTACGATGCGAAGCCGGGCGGGGGATTCGAGCCGGGCGGAGGCAGCCTCCACAACTGCATGCTGCCGCACGGCCCGGAGGCGAAGGCTTACGAGAACGCGGTCAAAGCCGAGCTGAAACCGCATTATCTCGATAAGACCCTGGCGTTCATGTTCGAGTCGTCCTACCTCTTCAGGCCGACCCGTTTCGCGATGGAGGGCGGGCTCCTGCAGGGCGACTACGCTGCCTGCTGGCAGGGCATGCCGGTGTATTTCAACGCTTCTAATAAAGATGCCTGACGTAATCGTCGACGTAGGAAGAAGGATCGAGGATGCGGTCCTTCTTCGCTGGGTCGTTGTAGTTCGCTAGGACCTTGGCGTCGATCGTGCCGTCGTCGAGCCGCGAGGCCTTGTGGATGAAACGCAGGAGGTCGACGGCTTTCTTGAAGCGCTCGAAGCCCGTGCCGTGGAGCGCGACGGGGCTCGCGCCCACCCAGTGCCCCTTCCATTCGTAACAGTTCGGGCGATCCGCGCAGTCATCGGCGATTTCCCGGTAGCCGTTCGCGTCGAGCCAGCGATAGACGAAACCGTCGATGTAGCCGTGGATCTTCCAGAAATCCCTGTTGACCGGAGCCGCGTAGGTATCGGCGAGCAGATCGTAATCGGGTTTGTTCCAATCCCATGAGCGTTCGAGGTAACCCTGGTTGCTGGCGATGCGCGGCCTTTCGCCGACCGGGCTCTCGTTCTCGGTCCAGCGCATGTGCGCGTTGCTGAGCAGGGTGAATTCCAGCTCGTAGCCGAGCTCGCCGAGGCTTATGCCCTTCAGGTAGGCGGGATCTTCGAGCTTCTCCTCCCAGGCCTGCATGATGGCCGCCGCGATCGCGGTCTTCGCGGGATGCGTGTTTTCCGCGGGGACCGGCACCGCTTTTTCATCGGGAATCTTCGACCAGGAAACGAGGCAGGGTTGACCGGCGCCGGCGAGCGCGTCGCGGAAACGGCCGATGAGATCGTGATTCATCGCGAGGAAATCCTCGCCGGAGTTGTTCGTGCGAGGTTTGCTGTCGAGGCCCAGGAGGCGATCCTGCGGCATTTCCCAGGCCGGATCGAGCGCGCGGAAAATCT
>JASLCY010000110.1 GCA_030151925.1 Oligoflexus sp. | reverse complement strand
AAACGACGAAAGGACTGCTTTAAGTATAAGAAGGAAGCGAGTCGGCTGTCAAATGTTTGACGCGCCGTTAGGAAAGTTCCCGGATCCAATTCACGAAATGATCGATGTACCGGCGTGACCATGAACCCTGGTTCTGGCGCTGCGTGTAGTATCGGCCAAGCTCGAGGTTGAGGAGGCCCAGAGCGGTCGCGTGGCGATTATTGATGAGCGTCGACGACGAGTGGATCGCCGTGAGCTGGGGGAGGCGTGAGCTGACTTTGACCTTGAAGCGATCGGCCATGAAGCCTTCGATCCCCTGGACCTGCGATCCGCCGCCGGTGAGGAGGATGCCGGCGCCGAGGAGGCCGCGGTAGTCCTTGAGTTCGTTGGCGAGGTGGGCGCCGAGTTCGTGAATTCGCGAGCCCAGGATCACGAAAACCCGCTTGGCCATCGGATCGGCGGCGATAGACGGGTCTTTCTGATGACGGAGGTAAGACAAACCAAAGTGGTGCTTGACTTTCTCGGCTTCGGCAAAACTCAAATTCAAGCCGACCGCGATGTCCTTCGTCATCATCGAGCCCGCGATGTTCACCGTAAAGGCGTTCACGGGTTTGCCGTTTTGAAAGATAATGCCGTCGGTCGTCCCACCGCCGATGTCGGCGATCGCGATGCCGAGCTGCTTCGCTTCCTCGTCGATGGAAACGGAGGCGGAGGCGAAAGGCTCCGAGTAGAGGCGGACGACCTCGAGGCCGTTGTTGTTGCAGATCCGGATGAGGTCCTTCAGGTAATCCTTGTCGGAATCGATCATGAAGAAACGGCCCGTGAGCTGCGAGCCGGTGAAGCCGAGCGGGTTGTCGATCTCCTCGCGATGGTCGATCTTGTAACCGACGGGGACGCAGTGGAGGATTTCGCGGAAGGGATTTTCCTCTTTGCTTTCAACCTCTTCCGTCATCCGCTGCAGGTGCCTTTGCTGGCAGTTCTGGCGGTTGAGGGGGAGGGAGTGCGAGGCCATGTAGCCACGCAGGTGCGAGCCCGCGACGCCCACGACGACCTTATCGATCGTAAGGTTGAGCTGCTTCTCGGCCTTCTCGATGAGCTCGCCGAGGCAGCGCTCGGCGCGCGAGACGTCCGCGACCATTCCCCTGTGCATACCGTCGGCCGGCACGTCCACGAGCTCAAGGCGCGCTTTATCACCTTGCCAGACGAGGGCTGCGAGGCAAAACTTTGTTGTCCCAAGATCTAGGGCAAAAAGGTTTTTGGGATGCACGGGCTTGTCCTTACGCTTAAAGCTTTAAAGGGTCGTTTCTTTGACGAAAGCCTTGCCTTTGTAATCCAGCTCGATGCTCGCCGAGCTGAGGCCGCGATCCTTCAGGCTCTCGATGATCTTCGCCAGCTTCTGGTACTTGCCGTCGAAGGGCTGAAAGCCGAGGGTGATCCGATAGTTAGGCTCGAGCATGTCAGCGCTCAAACCGCGGAATTCGTCATAATTTAAAGTGCGATACTGAATATTGTAACGTGCCGCATCGTGAATTGCGAGCAGGGCCTCATCAACGATCTTCTGATTCGCCGCGCTTAGCACATATGTATCATTCTCGCTCTTCGTGAAGGGCGCGTTGCGATAGAGCCCTTTCAGGACCGGCAGGGCGGGCGCATCTTTCTCGCTGATGGAGCCGAAGACGATGCCGTCATCGGTAACAAAGCGCAGACGATCGAGTTCCGCGACGAGTTTCGGGGTAAAAGTTTCCGTCGCGATCGCCAGGTGATCGGGGGCGGTTTGGATGAGCTGGATCGAACGCAGGCCGAGGTTGCGGTAGAGGCCCTTCGAGAACTCGGCGAGCTGCTGGGGCTTCACGCCGGAGAGCTGGCGGTAGCGCTGGAGGATGGCGCTCTGCTCCTGATCGCTCAGGCCGCGCATCGCCTCGAGACGGGGTCTTTCGTCAAAACTGAAGAGGGCGGTTTTTGAGAGGTAACTATGCGTTTCGTAAGCAATAAATGAGGCTATGACGAGGCCGGCGGCGGTGCCGAGGATTTTCTTGGACGCAAGAAAGGAGAGAGACCAACGCCTCTTAGGTTTTTGGCCTGCGAGCAGTGTCTTGCGTTTGCGACTCTGACCCATGCAGAAATTCCTTCCACTCGTGACTCAGGCGCCATACATCACCGGCGCCGATCGTAATGAGAACCGTTGGAAGCTGCTGATGGCTGAGACGTTCCCTTAGCGTGTCAGGGTCATAGGCCGTCGCCCGCACCTGGCTTGTATCCTGAATGTCCATCGCCATTCGAACTGGTGAGAAGTCCCTCGTACTCGTCTCGCCGGCCGCATAAACAGGGAGAACGAATACTTCGTCAGCCGCTCCGAATGATTGCATGAACTCATTATACATAGTTTCGAGACGCGAGTACCTATGAGGTTGGAAGATTACGAGAATTCGATCGCTCGGAAACGCGCCCCGCGCGCCTTCGATGCACGAGCGGATCTTTCCGGGGTTATGCGCGTAGTCATCATAGATTTTCGTGTGACCGTGTTCGGCTATGAGCGAGAAGCGCCGGGCGACGCCGGGATAATGGCTCAAGGCCTCGGCCGCGGCCTGGAGGTCGAGCTCGAGGGCGTGGGCCACCGACAGGCAGCAGAGTATGTTTTGGAAATTGTGCTTGCCGACGAGCTGCGCCTCGCCTTTCACCACCTTCTTATCGACCACCGCCTCGTAGGCGACCATGCGCCCGAGGCTCTGGAACCGGGTCCCGCGGACCTCGCTGCCGATACGGGTTCCAAAGGCCAGCTTCGAGCCCTTGTAGGAGCTGAAGATCTCGCGGACCGTGGCGTTGTCCCAGCCGACGATCGCGCAGCCGTCCTCGTGCGTGCGTTGCGCGAAGGTCAGGAAGGCTTTCTTCAGCCCTTCGATGTCCCCGTAATGATCGAGGTGGTCGAGGTCGATATTGGTGATGACGCTGAGGAAGGGATCGTACTTCAAGAAGGTGCCGTCGGACTCGTCGCATTCGGCGACGAAGTATTCGCCCTCACCGAAGAAAGCCGCCGTTTCGAGGCCGAGCAGCTCGCCGCCGATGGCCGCCATGGGATCGAGCTCCATCGCGTGCAGCATATAAGCGAGCATCGCGGTCGTCGACGTCTTGCCGTGCGTGCCGCTGACGCAAATCGCTTTTTTACCTTCCATAAGGCGTTTGAGGAGATCGGAGCGGTGGAGGATCGTATAGCCCTGGGCCTGCGCCGCATCCAGCTCGGGGTTCCCGGCTTTGACCGCGCTGGAAATGACGATTTCGGCCGGAGCGGGCGGCAGGTTCTCGGCCTTGTGCTCGGGGAAGACCCGAATGCCCTGCGCGTGGAGACGTTCGACGTTCAGCGAATGGCTCCGATCGGAACCAGTAACCTCGTAACCAAGCCGGGACGCGAGTTCGGCAAGAGGGCGCATACCTGTTCCGCCGATGCCGATCAGATGCAGTTTACGAGGAGGGACTGGGTTTTGAGCCATAGGATGAATCCGCGCTAGTCGCGAGTTTGGCGAGCAACCCGATCATGAGGAGAAAACTCATGAGTGAACTGGAACCGAAGCTCACGAACGGGAGTGTCATGCCTTTGGTAGGGAGAAGCCCCATAGCGACTCCCATATTTACGATAGCCTGTATGGAAATTAAAGAGCTTAGTCCCATCGCGAGGAATTTCTTATAAGGGTCGGTTTGCAGCGCCGTGATTTTCATGCCGAGCCAGGCGATATAGGCAAAACATAAAATAACGAGGAAAACTCCAATCAGGCCGGCCTCTTCGCCTATTACGGAAAGGATGAAGTCGGTGTGGGCTTCCGGCAGGAAGAAGAGTTTTTGCCGCGATTCGCCGAAGCCTGCGCCCCAGAATCCGCCATTGTGAAAGCCGAGGTAACTTTGAATAATTTGAAATCCGCCGGTCTGGATCGTCTCCCAGGGATTCATAAAACTCGTGATCCGTTTGAGGCGATAAGGCGCGTGGATAATAGCGGCGACGGCTCCGAGCAGGCCGAGCGTACCGGCTGAGATAATGTAGCGGAGCGGAAGGCCCGCGACGAAGAGCATAAGAAAACCCATCGACGAATAGACGACGGTCGAGCCGAAATCGGGCTGCATCATCAGGAGGCCGGCGAGGGTGGCAAGCAGGAGCACGTTGGGTATCAAGGCCTTGGGGTCTTTATCGATGCGCGCCTGGCTGCGGCTCAGGCTCTTCGCGAGGAAGAGGATCCAGGCGAGTTTGCCGATCTCGGCGGGTTGGAAGGTGAAAAAACCCAGGCTGATCCAGCGTGAAGCGCCGTTCGCTCGGTGCGTCAGGCCCGGGATCAGCGTGATGGCGAGCAGAGCGATCGTGACGCCGAGGAAGGGCAGGGTGATGCGTTCGATCCAGCGATAAGGCACCCATTGCACGCCGATGATGAAGAGGAAGCCGACGAAGGCGAACATCGCCTGCTTGCGGACGAAGAACAGGGAGTCGCTGAACTTTATCTCGGCCGGGATGCTTGATGAAGTGTAGATGACGAGAAGGCCGAGGCCCACGAGCATAAGAACCGTGAAGATAAGCGCGTTCCGATAGAAGCGTCCTTGAGCGATAGGACCCACGGCGTGACCCTTTCCCGAAAACTTAAGATATGGGGGCTCAGATTAGGTTACACCACTTGGCGCCTTTTGGGCATCGAGAAGAGGGGCCATGACCCGATTAAAGAAGGCGCCGCGTTCTTCGAAATTCCCGAATTCGTCGAAACTCGCGTTCGCCGGCGAGAAGACGATGGGCCCCGAGCCTGGGGCGATCGCCTCGGGCAAGGCTTCCAGCGCGGCTTTGAGCGTCGGATAAGTGAGCGGCCGGAGCGCGGCGAGATCCGCGTTGATGAGCGGCGCCGACGCCCCGAAGGTTATCAGCTTTCGGATTCGCGACCTGTGCGCGAGCAGGGGCCTGTAGCTCTCGCCCTTGCCCGCGCCGCCGAGCAGGAGGAGGCAGGGTTGATCGAGGCTTTGCAGGGCGATTTCCGTGCTCTCGACGTTGGTCGATTTACTGTCGTTGTAGACCGCTTGCCCGGCAAGGGTTCCGATCTTCTGGAAACGATAGGGGAGCCAGGCGAAGTCCTTGAGGCTCGCGAGCACGTGCGTGTCGCGCGTGATCGAGAAGCAGGCTGCGAAGGCGGCCGCGACGTTGAGCTGATTATGCACTTCGAGTTTCATGCCGAAGTCCATGGGATGCGGGAAGAGGCGCGAACGCATCGCGCCTTTTCTCGTGTCGATCGTGAGCAGGGCTGAATGCGGCGCCAGGACCGGTTCCTCGTCGTCGAGCAGGATCTGCAGCATCGGGGCCTTCGGCCAGGGCATGCCGTATTCCTTGGCGAAGGCGAGGATCTTGCGCGGAAGGATGACGAGGTCCTCGGCGGCCATGATCAGCTTCCACTTCGCGCGGAAATAGTTTTCCATCGTTCCATGCCGCTCCATATGGTCGGGAGCGAAGGACATGAAGAGGCTCACGCTGTTTTTCAAAGGTTCTGAGTAATCGAGCTGGTAGGACGAAAGCTCGAGGACGAAGGCCTGCGGGTTATGCCCTTCCGCGAGGAGGAGGCTCGGCGCGACGCCGATGTTGCCCGATGCTTCGGCTTTGATGCCGGCGGCATTCAAAAAATGCGCGAGCAGCAAAGTCGTCGTGGACTTGCCGTTGGTGCCCGTGACGCCGAGCATCGTGCCGGAGAAGCGCGCGAGGGCGATATCGATCTCGCTGAGGATGGGCAGGCCTTTTTCTCGGGCCGCGGCCAACAAGGGGATCTTCGGCGAAAGGCCGGGACTCACGACGAGGGCGTCGACGCCTTCCAGAAGCGCTGGGCCCTGCGGGCCGATGATCACCTCGGAACCTGTCTCACGCAGGCTTTTCAGGACTTCGGGGAATTTCTCTTCGATATCGGAGATCGTAACGGCGTTGCCCTCACCGCGGAGCAGGCGGGCCGCTCCTAAAGCTGACCGACCGGCACCGACGATGAGATAGTGCGTCATGGGGAAGTTGCCTTAGCGAAGTTTAAGACTCATGAGGCCCACGATCGCGAGGATGACGGAGATGATCCAAAACCTAACGATTACACGAGGTTCTGGCCAACCCTTCAACTCGAAATGGTGATGGATCGGAGCCATACGGAAGATACGTTTACCAGTCAATTTAAAGGAAGTCACCTGCGTGATCACCGAGAGGGCCTCGATCACGAAAATGCCGCCGACGATCACGAGCAGGATCTCGTTCTTCGAGAAGACCGCGACGGCGCCCAGAGCGCCGCCGAGAGGAAGCGAGCCCACGTCGCCCATGAAAACCAGGGCCGGGAACGTGTTGTACCAGAGAAAGCCCATGCCGGCGCCGATGAGGCAAGCGCAGAAGATCGCGAGCTCACCGGTATCGCGAAGGTAGTGCAGCTGAAGGTATTCGGCGATCTTGATATGGCCGCCAACGTAAGAGAGGACGAGGAAACAAGCCGCGGTCGTCATCACGGGGCCGATCGCCAGGCCGTCGAGGCCGTCGGTGAGGTTCAC
>JASLCY010000103.1 GCA_030151925.1 Oligoflexus sp. | reverse complement strand
ATTCAGATCCTCTCGTTCTATTCAGGCATGCCCGTGGAGCACGTGGAGAAGAACCTCAGCGCGCGTTTCGAGCGTTACACGGGACAGGCGATCGGCATCGAGCGCCAGGAGAGCAAGTCCCTGGTCGGCGTGAGTATCGTCAAGAACTTCTTCAACGCCGGTACGGATCTCAACACTGCGATCTCGCAGACGACGTCGCTGGTGATGTCGGTCCTGAGGCGCCTGCCTCCGGGTACGCAACCGCCGTTGATCCTGCCCTTCGACCCCATGGCGGCCATCCCCCTGGCGCTGGTTGCGGTCGGCGGAGACAAGGCGGAAAAGGACCTTTACGATACCGCGCGTTATGAGGTGAGGAACTCGATACAATCGGTGCCGGGCGCGATGGCGCCGACCGTTATGGGTGGATCGGAGCGGCAGATCATCGCTTATCTGGATCCGCAGAAACTCAAGAAATTCAACTTCTCGCCCCTGGAAGTCATCGATCGCATCACCCGCCTGGAGACCTTCGTCCCATCCGGGAACCTCAAGGTCGGCGACACCGATTACCAGATCCTGAGTAACGGCAGCGTCGACGATATAGCCGAGATCGGCGATTTCCCGCTTCGTTCGGAAAACGGCGTCACCGTAATGATGAACGACATCGGCCTCGTGAAGGACGCGAGCAAGATCCAAACCAACATGGTCCGCATCGATGGCAAACCTCAGGTCTACGTGCCGCTCTATCGTCAGCCCGGCGCGAACTCCATCCAGGTCGTCGACGACGTCAAGGCCTCGATCGAGAAGCTGAAAGATCGCCTCAAAGGCATCGATTTGAAGGTCGTAGCCGACCAATCGTCCTTCATTCGCCACGCTATCGAGAGCATCACCGACGAGACGATACTCGGCGGCGGCCTCGCGGCGATCATGGTGCTCTTCTTCCTGGGCAGTGTTTCCGCGACGTTCGCGATACTCCTGTCCCTGCCGCTCTCCCTGCTCTTCGCCTTCCTTTGCCTCAAGGCTGCGGGGCAATCGATCAACGCCATGACGCTCGGAGGCCTGGCGCTTTCGATCGGCGTGCTCGTCGACAACTCCATCGTGGTGATCGAGAACATCATGCATAAGCTCGACGAAGGGCTGCCGCCGTTCCAGGCGGCCTTGGAAGGCGCAAGCGAGGTGGCTTTGCCGGTCCTGTCGGCGACTCTCGCCACCCTCGTCGTCTTCTTCCCGGTCGTGTTCCTTACGGGCATCATCAACGTGCTCTTCAGCGCTCTCGCGAAATCCGTGACCTTCGCGATGATCGGCTCCTACCTCACGGCGATGACGGTGATCCCGCTCTTCAGCTCCCGCTTCCTCCGGAACAACGAAGGGGGATTGGCGAAGAAGATCCTCAATATCTTCCTCCGCGGCCTCGACCATGTGCAGGCCTTCTACGGCTGGCTGCTGAACAAGGCGCTGCGTTTCCGCTTCTTTATCCTCGCCGTCGTGCTGGTCGGCCTGGGCCTCGGCACCACGCTCTACAGTAAGATCGGCTTCGAGCTCTTCCCCAGAGCGGACTCGGGCAACCTGCAGATCGATATGCGCCTGGCCACGGGCACGCGTATCGAAAAGACCGCGGAATTCGCCAACGCGTTCGAGAAAAGGCTGCGGGAGTGGATACCGGCGGAAGATCTCGAGATGATCATCAGCAACTCCGGCGTGTATTACGGCTTCCCCGCGGCTTTCACGCCTAACAGCGGTACGCAGGACGTCTTCTTCAACGTCGAGCTCAAGGAGAATCGCAAGAACACTTCGCAGTACTATGCGAAGATCATTAGGGAAAAGGTCGCCAAAGAGTATCCGAACGTCGAGATGGGCATAGAGCTCGGCGGCCTCCTGACCTCAGCTTTGAACGGCGGCCTGCGCTCGCCGATCGACGTGCAGATCGAAGGCCCGAACTTCGAGACGAGCCATGAGCTCGCCGAAGGCCTCGCGCAAAAGATCAAAGGCTTCGCGGGCGCCGTGGACGTGCGTGTTCAGCAGCGGCTCGACGCGCCGCAGATCAACCTGCAGATCGATCGAAAGGCGGCCGGCTCTCTGGGCGTCACCACCGACGAGGCGATCAAGAGCATCGTGAGCGCCGTGAGCGGCAGCTCGACCTTCAACCCGGCGATCTGGGTCGATCCGAAGTCGGGCGTCGACTACCTCCTGGGCGTGCAGTTCCCGGAATCGAAGATCACCGACCTCGAAGCGTTCAAGAACATCTCCATCACGGGGGCGAAGCAGAGCCGTTCGATCCCTCTTGGGCGAATCGCCAAGATCTCGAAAAGCAAGGGAGCCAGCGAGATCAACCACGTGAACCTCAGGTCCGTCGTCGATGTGTTCCTCGACGCCCAGGGCCGTGACATCGGCTACCTGTCGCAGGATATCAACAATCTCGTCAAGACGATGACGATCCCCAAAGGTTATACGGTGGAAGTCCGAGGCGAAGTCGCGGAGATGAAGAAATCGATTTCGAAGCTCGCGGGCGGGTTCGTCCTCGCGGCCGTCCTCGTCTACCTCATCCTCGTCGTTCAGTTCCGCTCGTTCGGCGTGCCCGTGATCATCATGCTCACCGTTCCGATGGGTCTCGTGGGCATCATCGTGATGCTGGCCCTGACGCATACCTACTTCAGCATCCAGGCGGCGATCGGCGCGATCTTCATGATAGGGATCGCGGTGGCGAACGGCGTCCTGCTCATCCAATTCATCCTGAAGAAGATCGACTCCGGAGAAGGCGTGCATGCTGCGATCATCACCGGAGCCATCGCTCGGCTCCGGCCTATCATGATGACTTCATTGGCTTCTATGCTGGGCCTCATCCCCATGGCCGTGGGCGTCGGGCACGGCTCGGAAGCGAACATCCCTCTCGGGCGAGCCGTCATCGGCGGCCAGCTCCTGTCTACGATCCTCACTCTCTTTATCGTGCCCATCCTGGTGAGCCTCTTCATCAAGGCCAAGGGCGAGAAGCCGAGCGACGAGACGAGCCGGGAAGATGAAGTCGATGCCCCCTTCATAGCAGCGGAGGCGTGATGATGAAACATCTCCTATTTCTCACTTTGCTAGTCGGCAATACGGCTTTAGCGCAGTCTTTGACGCTTGATGAAACCCTTTCCGCCGCCGAGAGCATGAGCCCTTCGGTGAAGCAGAAAAGGCTGCTGGAGCAGGCGGCCGGTGAAAGCGTGGGCGTCGAGGAAAGCCGCGAGAAGCCGCGGGTCGACCTGCAGGCGATCGACAGCTACGGCTTCCCCGGGACGACGGGTTACCTGGGAGCGGGCGGCATCATGGGTTCTCCCTATCGTTCGGGATGGGCCGTGGGCCTCGTGGCTCAGCAGACCCTCCTCGATTTCGGCGAAGCGAAGAGCCGGGTCGCGGCCTCCGAGCAGGAAGTGCAGACGAAGAAGCTCGAGACGGCGATCGAACGCCAAAACGTGAAAATCGCGGCGCTCACGAACTTCTACGATTGCGAGCGCCTCGCGACCCTCCGCGACCTCTATGAAGGCCTGCTGAAGCAGACGCGCGGCATCAGCGAGGAAGTGAAGGGCTTCGTCAAGACCGGTCAGAGATCGGTGGTCGACAGATATCTGGCCGACGCCCAGGTCGAGGATATCATCACGGCCCGGGACGAGCAGCTCGCCCGCCTGAAGCAATCCGAGCAGGCCCTCAGCCTCCTCGTCGGCAAACCCAGCGTGAGCTGCTCCTACCTGCCGGAAGTGAATCCTTCGCAACCGGGAGCCGAGACCTTCGACACCCATCCCTATATCGAAGTGGTGAAGTCGGAGGCCAAGGCGGAAGGGAAACGCAAGGAGATGGTCAAGCGCCAGCTCCTCCCGAAAGTGAGCGCTCTCGTCACGGTCGGCGACATGGAGAAGGCGCGGCTCGTCGATGAGAAGAACTACGCCGTGGGCCTTGCGATCTCCATGCCCCTTTACGACGGTTCAGCCCGCGATCACGAGATCTCGCGCAGCGACGCCCTGATCGCCTCGTACCAGGCTCAGGCCGAGTCGCGGCGGCTGGAGCTGCAGAGGAGCGACCTGAAGCTCTCGGAGGAGAGGGCGGCCGCGGAAGCTCGGCTGTTCCACGCGCAGAAACGCATCAAGGATTCGAAGAAGGCCTTCGCCCTCGCGAAGGAGCGTTATACGAATTCCGAAGGTTCTCTGACCGATTTGCGGGAAGCCTCGTCCCTGCTGGCGAGGGACCAGACCGCCCTCATCGATGCGAAGGCGAAGTATCTGATAGCGCGCGGGATCCAGGATCTCGTGCGAACTTCAAGTCCTTCAAAATAGCGTCGGGACAACTCCTGCCCTATCGATTACACTTCTGCCCGGGACGCATCGTCCCGGGCTTTTTTCATGGTAGGGGCGCTAGGTGGAAGTTCATGTATAAACCCGCGAAAACGTGGCGGAAATCGATCTGGTCCAAATTTATAGCCGCGGGTTTCATCTTTCAGGTCCTCATCGGGAACATCTGGCTCGTTCAGCGTTTTTCGATGAAGGAACCGCCTTTTTGGCTGCAAGTGAGCTTTATTTATTCCAGCGGGGCTATCATAGCCTTCGGTTTGGCCCTAGGCGCCGAACGGTATTTCGTATCCCTTACGCGAGGCGAGAACGGCGATGGAGACGATGCTGAAGTTTGAACTGGGCACTCTGGTCCTCGATCCTCCGCATTCGGATCTGGGGGAGCGCCTGCCCGGTTTTCAATTCGATACGCGCACCAAGGCCTGGCGCGCTCCGGCCCATTCTTATCGAGAGATCATACTCGAGGCCTTAAAAGAGAAGATGCCGCTCGTGGATCAGGCGCGAGACTACCAGGCGCTGTCCCTCGAACTCAAAGAAACGATAGTTCCCCGCGAGCACCAGGAGAAGGCCCTCCACGCCTGGACGCAGCAAAGCGCGCGCGGCGTGGTGTGTTTGCCGACCGGCGCGGGGAAGACGATACTCGCCGTGATGGCGATCGCGCAGACGAAGCGCCCCACGCTCGTGGTCGTGCCGACGATCGATCTCCTGCTCCAGTGGCAGAAGGTCTTGGAACGCTTTTTCCCAGGGCCTATCGGCCTGCTCGGAGGAGGCTATAGGACGCCGGAGCCGATCACGGTCGCGACCTACGACTCCGCGAGCCTCATGATCGAAACGCTCGGGAACCGCTTCGGGCTGCTCGTATTCGATGAATGCCATCATCTGCCGGCCTCCCAGTATCAGATGATAGCCCGCGCGGCGATCGCTCCTTTCCGCCTCGGCCTGTCGGCGACGGTGGAACGCGCGGACGGCCGCGAGGAGCTGCTTTATCATCTCGTCGGCGACCTCTGTTACGAAGGCAAGATCCGCGAGATGGTATCGGACGTGCTCGCGCCCTACGACGTCGTGAATATCGAAGTGCCGCTGACCGATATCGAGAGGGAGCGCTACCAGGCCGCGCGCAGCATCTACACGAAGTTCGTCCGCTCCAGCGGCGTGGATTTCTCGGCTCCCGACGGCTGGCGGAACTTCCTGCGCCGGGCGGCTGTCCTTCCCGGCGGCAAAGCCGCTTTGGAGGCCTATCGCGAGCAAAAAGCCCTCGCGCAGTCCTCGGAAGGCAAGATCCGCGAGCTCTGGAAGATCATGCAGGACCACCCGGGGGAGCGCATCATCGTCTTCACGAACGATAACGCCACGGCCTACTCCATCGGGAAACGCTATGTGCTGCCGGTGCTCACGCATCTCACGAAGCCCAAGGAGCGCAAGAGGATGCTCGAGGCCTTCCGCAGCGGCGAGCTCGATGTGCTCGTGACCTCTAAGGTCCTGAACGAAGGCGTCGACGTCCCCGAAGCCAGCGTCGGCATCGTGATATCCGGCAGCGGCGCGGTGCGGGAGCACGTGCAGAGGCTGGGGCGCATCCTTCGCCACCAGGAAGGGAAACGCGCGGTGCTTTACGAAGTGGTCTCCAAGGATACGAGCGAAGTCTCCATCAACAAAAGGCGCAGGCAGCATCATGCTTACCAAAGACCTACTCAAGTTCACAGGTCGGGGCGATAAGATCTTCCCGAAATACGTGAAGCCCCAGGGCTTCCGCGTCCTGGGGCTTCAC
>JASLCY010000089.1 GCA_030151925.1 Oligoflexus sp. | reverse complement strand
CGATGAATACCTGCTTCAAGCGGGATAATTTCGGCAGCATGCTCGGTTTCCTCCTGCTCTCGGCGATGCGACCGTTCTTCTTCTCGCCGCTCGGGCAAGCCGCTTATATAGCTGGCGATAGTTTCGGAATTTGGCTCGGCACCCTGCTGACCGCGGTCGGCGGCGGCCTCTCCGCCCTCGCCCTTTATTTCCCGGGCCACTTGATCGGCAAGAAGCTCGTGCGCCCCTGGCTCGCGAACAACCTGCCCTCGACCTGGCGCCTCCTGCGCACCCAGGATTACAAGCTGATCTTCGTCACGCGCTGGATCCCGATCTTCCCGTTCGACATCTTCTCGCTCCTCTTCGGCGTCTGCGATTTCCACGCCCGCCGCGTATTCTTCTTCTCCTTCCTCGGCTGCCTGCCCGAAGCCTATTTCTTCGCGAGCATCGGCGACCACACGCCGGCGAGCTACGTGCTCAAGGGCTTCTCGACCGTGACGTCCTCGGCCGCGCTGATGACCATCCCCCTGCTCGCCTACGAGTACTTCATGCGGAAGAAGGGCTCCGGCCTCTGGTTCAGCTGCAAGAAGGTGTATTACGAGCTCCTCTACGAGGCGCGCGTGCAGAACAACATCGGCATCACGCAGCGGAGCATCGGTTATTCGGCCGAGAAAGTTCCGGTCGTCCTGCTCTACGGCTTCTTCTCGTCGCGCAAGACGCTGGCCGTGATGGAGAACCTCCTCACGCGCGAAGGTTACGAAGTGATGAGCTTCAACCTCGGCGGCTCGCTCGGCGTGTTCTTCACCCGCGGCATCCCCGAGACGGCGGCGTTCATCGACCGCAAGATCAAGCGGCAGATGAAGCGCTACGGCTTCAGCAAGGTGCAGGTGGTCGCGCATTCGAAAGGCGGGCTCGTGGCGCTCTACTGGGCGCTGAAGCTCGGCGGCTCCGATATCTGCGACAAGGTCATCACGATGGGAACGCCGTTCCGCGGGACGTGGTTCACCTATCTGGCGATCTTCACGCCGCTCGGCTTCTTTTGGAAGGACGTGTGGCAGATGCGCCCGGGCAGCCCGTTCCTCAGGGATCTGAGGCAGTCGACGCCGCCGAAGAACTTCAAGGTCTACAATATCTACTCGCGCGAGGATAAGATCGCCGTCGATAGGGCTGGCGTGTTCGATTACCCGGGCGAAGTCTACGAGGTGCCTATGCACCATCTTTCGCACTTTCAATTCCTCGCACGGCGAGATGTCGCTGCCAATATCGTCAGCATCCTGGAGGACAAGCCCTTGCCGGTCGCCTCTTCCGCGGAATCCGAAGCTTTGGCCTCTGAAAAAGAATTGGATTCGCAAAAACCGGCTGTTTGAGTTAAATTCTGAGGTTCGTGCACTCAGGAGCAAAATTTCCCATGGACGTAGGCGGCTTAGGAACATCCAGCAAAGAGTCGTGGCTTCATTTCGAAGGCCATGTTCATGTGCTGTTGCCCGCCCTCCCCTTCCGTCTGCTCGTTCGTGCGCGGGCCCGCAAGATCTCCCAT
Source organism: Oligoflexus sp. (assembly GCA_030151925.1). Lineage (GTDB taxonomy): Bacteria > Bdellovibrionota_B > Oligoflexia > Oligoflexales > Oligoflexaceae > Oligoflexus. Next base: position 1,438 of record JASLCY010000089.1, on the reverse strand, counting down.
CGTGAACTTATCGCCGAACTCGATTATCTGGAACATGACTTCATGTTCTCGAGCTCCGACCTGATTGAGCTCTTCCCTATCGGCGCTGCGGTGAATCTACAGCTCAGCAACGAAAGTGATACGATTTACGTCGTAGCGACGGCTGAGATCATGGAACGCAACCTTCAGCCGCACGCGATGCAGCTGCAGTTCGGCTTCAAACGCGTCGATGATGAACTCGAAGACCTCCTCTCCGAGCTCAAGGGCTCGGGCCTCCGCAGCTCAGGCCCGCTTCACTAATTATTGTTATTTCATACGATTATTGATATTGCTGAAGGTCCTTTTTCAGCCAAAGTAACGCGACTATGGGTTGGTAGCAACGTGAGCTCTCCGAATACACGAGACGATTTAGACAAAGAGAAGCGCGGCCACGCGGATGCGACTCTTGAAACTCTGATGAAGATCTTCACGGTTCCCGAGAGCGAAGACAGCACTCTGGGCCGCATCGAAGCGCAGATCTCCACCAACCTCATGGAATTCCTCCGGCAGCACGTGGTCTCGTCGGGGATCTCGCCGCAGGAGCTCGAACGGAACTTCCTCGACTCGCATATCCCCGAGCAGCCGGTCTTCGTTTCCGACCAGGCCGAGTACCTGCTGAAGGAGGTCGTCGCCGAATCCGTGCATACGGCCTCGCCGCGTTTCATCGGGCACATGACCTCGGCCCTGCCTTACTTCATGCTGCCGCTCTCGAAGATGATGATAGCCCTCAACCAGAACGTGGTGAAGATCGAGACGTCGAAGGCGTTCACGCCGCTCGAGCGCCAGGTCCTCGGCATGCTGCATCGTTTGATCTACAAGAAGAGCGATAGTTTCTACGACGCGCACATCCAGGAATCGGCGAGCGCGCTCGGCGCGTTCTGCTCGGACGGCACGATCGCGAACATCACCGCGCTGTGGGTGGCGCTCAATCGCCTGTTCCGCCCGACCTCGGATTTCGCCGGCGTGGGCGAGGAAGGCCTCTTCGCGGCGCTGCAGTTCTATCGGAACAAGGGCGTGGTCGTGCTGGTCTCGAAACGCGGGCATTATTCGCTGAAGAAGGCCGCGAACCTGCTCGGCATCGGCAAACGCAACCTGGTCTCGATCCCGACCGACGAGAACAACAAGATCCTCGTGCCGAAGCTGGTCGAGAAGATCCGCGAGCTGAAGAGGAACCGCATCGCGATCGCCGCGGTCGTGGGCATCGCCGGCACGACCGAGACCGGCAGCGTGGATCCGCTGGATCAACTCGCGGATATCTGCGAAGCCAACGACATCCACTTCCACGTGGACGCCGCGTGGGGCGGGCCGACGCTCTTCTCCCAGAAATATTCCTATCTGCTGAAAGGCGTCGAACGCGCGGATTCCGTGACCTTCGACGCGCATAAGCAGCTCTACGTGCCGATGGGCGCGGGCATGGTCC
>JASLCY010000077.1 GCA_030151925.1 Oligoflexus sp. | reverse complement strand
GGGGCGAATTGCAGCTCAGGCGCGTGGTGGAGCTCGCCGGCATGCTCGCGTATTGCGATTTCTACGAGCAGCAGGGCGCGACCTCGGCGGAAGGCAAACAACTTCGCCCCGATATGGTCGTGCGGCTGCCCGGGAACCGCTCCATCGCGATCGACGCGAAGGCGCCGCTGCAAGCCTATATGGAGGCGACCGACACCGACGACGAGGACCAGCGCAAGAAGCTTTTGCAGCAGCACGCGCAGCTCCTCAGGAAACAGGTGCAGTCGCTGGGGCAGAAGAGCTACTGGGAGCAGCTCGAGGGCTCGCCGGAATTCGTCCTGCTCTTCCTTCCGGGCGAGGCTTTTTTCAGCGCTGCGCTTCAGGCCGATCCGAGCCTCATCGAATTCGGCGCGGAGAATCGTGTCCTGATCGCGACGCCAACCTCGCTGATCGCCCTGCTGCGTACGACCGCCTATGCGTGGCGTCAGGAGGATATTTCGAAACATGCGGAAGAAGTGAGCCGCCTCGGACGCGAACTCTACAGCCGCATCGCCGACCTTGCCGAGCATGTGGCGACGATGGGCAAGGGCCTCACGACGAGCGTACAGGCCTACAACAAGTTTATCGGGACATTGGAAACACGAGTCTTGGTCAGCGCACGGCGTTTTCAGGAGCTCAAGGCGGACGATACAAAAAAATCTCTTAAAGATTTGCCGCTGATCGAAGACCAAGTCCGCGCCATTCAATCCCCGGAGTTGCAGGACTAAGCTTTCAGAAGAGCTCGTCCGTTTTTCTCTCAAGACGGCTTAAGGAAATGTGAAGTGACGATCTTTCTGGGTCTTCCTAGTATCGCTTCAGCTTAATCGCCCAAGAAAAATTATCACGTTCACATGGAGAATGACTTTCTATGAGCAGATCACTCGCCCTGGTCTCGGTCGCGCTCGGCCTCACTCTCGCTTCTGGCCATGCCTCAGCGGAGATACACATCGCTAGCGATAATCCCGTCCAAGATCGTCTGAACATCGATATCCCGACCAAGGACATCACCGCCGAAGACGTCTCCGGCATCATCCAAGGCTTCGCTTCGTTCATCAAGGAAGGCCACACCGATGTTCCCATCACTCAGGTGTCGAGCTCGATCAAGGTGCCGGCTGAATTCGAGGCCGTCCTGCAGAAGCTGATCGCGAGCCGCGACGCGACCGCGGGCGTGGATTGCATCGGCCGTAAGTGTGTCATCACCTCGACGGGCCAGGCGACGAACTTCAAGGTCGATGGCGTTTCGATCCCTGTCCTCGGCACGCCGAACATCTACGTTGAGAAGACTGTGGAAATCTATGCAGAAGTCGCCGCGGACGAAACCAAGGCCGAGATCTGCCGCATCAATGGCCTCAGCGTAAAAGCGGGCCTGATCAAGTCCACCGTCGACGGCATGCTCGTGCAGCTCGATGGCGATGCCGTGAAAACCTTCCGCGTCGACGCCGGTGCGGGCGGGGATTATCCGAACGATAACTGTCGCTGGGCGCCAGGCTCGGTGCCGAACATCCCGGCCGATGACGGCTCGAGCGCCAACGCTCCTGCGAACTCGGACCAGGATCCGGCGACGGCTCCTGTCGACTCAGGTTCGTCTGAGACGCCGAGTCCGGTCGATGCGAATTCTTGAGTTTTAGGTCAAAAACGAAAGGGTCGGGGACAGCGGACACGCTGTCCCTTTTTCTTTTTATACGGGGCAACATCTGCATAGCACCTCTTTGCTAGAATGGAAGCATGATCATAGCAGCCTTCAAAAACCCGAGAGGTGATTCATGCGCCCGACTGCTTCCTCCGTGATGCTAACCACGCTTGCACTGACCAGTTCCCTGGCCCTTAACGCTTGCGGCAAGAAAGATAAGAAGGGCGGCAGCCTTCAATCGGATTTCAAGGCGAGCCACGTTTCGGCGACCGCCCTGCAAAAGGCCTCCCTGGCTTTGGGCGGCATACCCGCGAACCTTACGAGCAACACGCTCCTCTTCGGGCAAACGACGGACGCGAGCCTGGAGTCGGTGAGCTTCCGCATCAGCCGCATCTCCCTCTGCGACCACATCACGACCGAAGGCACGGCTTCGAACTGCGGGGCCGGCGAGTGGACGATCTACTCCGGCGACACCTCGGACGATTACAACACCTTCCTCCCCGAGCAGGCGAAGAGCGATACCACGCACTACACCAACTTCCTCGATACGGACGCGATCCAGACCCTCGGCCGCAGCATCTCCTACACCGACGACAATGCGCGGACCTACGACTCCGTCCTGGTCTACTGGTATCGTCCGTTCAAGATCAAGGCCAGCATCCCTATGAGCGACGGTTCGACCACGCTCTATACGAAGGCGAACGGCACCTTCCACAGCAACGGCAAGAGCGGCCTGGACGTGATGTTCCAAAACGATGTGACCGATATCACGAGCGGTCCGGCCGAGGAAGCGACCTTCTTCCTGCCGAACGGCGGAACCTTCTTCTACCTGCCGCAGAAATTCGAGATCACCAAAGGCGACGTCGATCATAAGACGAACTTCAAGATGGTGTTCGCGTTCGATCCTTCGGGGCTCGTGAAGGGCAGCTCGTGGAACGGCGAACTCAACACCGCCGGCTACCTGTCGGGCATGGGGGACGCGACGGCCGGCTTCCGCATCGATTCCCCTTTCCTCCAGATCGCGCCCGTCGTCGCTCGTGAGAGCGAGACCATCATGCGTGAAGTCTACCTCCTGCGTTCGGCGGATTCGAAGACCGACGTCCGCCTCAGCCTTTATTATGTGAAAGAGGACGCGACCCGCTCCATCCGCGCTGTGACGACCACCACGCTTTACAACGCGGCGACCGACGCCAACAACCTGCCGATGGATTGGATGAAGATCAGCAGCGTCGAGACCACGGCGGACGGTAAAGTGAACTTCAAGGACTACACCGGCACCAACGTGATCGGCGGCCTCACCCGCGCCGAAACCCCGGGCGCGCTCGAAGGCACCGTGGACCACGTGCAATGCAACAGCTACGCAGGAAGCGCCGTGACCGGTTGCCCGGATGGTTCGACCACCACGGCTTACTCGGTCGCTCTCGTCGGTTCCGGTCCGGTCGACGCCACGATCACCGCGAGCTATCAGCCGCCCGCGCCTTCGAAATAATCCCTTTCTCAAGCATCTGCAAAACCAGGTGGAATCAGCGGTCTAAGGCCATGAGATTCCACCTGGTTTTTAGTTTTGAACGATGCTCGCCGCAATCCTCCTCCTTCAGGGGGAGGTCAAGGCGAGCGCTCTGAGGTTTCGCGTTAGCGAAACCGTCGCTGAGATAAAACGAATCCCACCTCAGTCCTAGTCCTTCCAAGTTCTGTCCTGGTCTCTTTGTCTTCCTCGAAACCGTTTAGATTGTTCCACTTGTTTTTTCT
>JASLCY010000076.1 GCA_030151925.1 Oligoflexus sp. | reverse complement strand
CCGAGTGAGCCAGCATCATGCGAAGTCGCGCCCGGCGCCCGTCGATGCCATACAGGACGTGAAAGTCCCCACGGCTCCGGCCGGCCTTTCGCCCTTCCGCATCGTGGTCATCCAGGGCGGCGATACGAAGAGCCGTTCTGGCGAATTCTCGCCTATTCCGAAATTGACCGAAGCACCTGTCAATCTTGATGGGTATCTCGAGTCGGTTCGCCCGATGGCCGAGCCTGTCGTCCGTCAGTTGACCTTGGTCACAGCGGCTGAAACCCGCCCGGCTCCCGTCCAGGCTGATCCCGCTTCAGCGGCTGCGGCCTTGACCCAAAACAATGTGACTTACCCATCATCCGCAAAAGAGCAGACGCTCATTCCCAAATCCCTCGTCCTGAGCCTTCTTGACGAGAAATAAATCGTCCTTCGCCGCCCTTCCGCATCCTCGCCGCGATCTGTTTCCGCCTTGAGGAAAAATCCGTTCCAGACTATCTTTTCCCCTTCGACAGCTATTCCGCCAGGATCAGGAGCAGGCCTTGAACGAACTCGACATCATGACCAAAATCGTCTCCCTCTGTAAACGCCGCGGCTTTGTCTTCCAAAGCTCCGAGATCTACGGAGGCCTCAAATCGGCCTATGACTACGGTCCTCTGGGTGTCGAGCTCAAGCGCAACATCGCGGCCGCCTGGTGGCGCTCGATGGTCTACGAACGCGACGATATCGTGGGCATCGACGCTTCGATCGTGATGCATCCCAAGGTCTGGGAGACCTCGGGCCACGTCTCGGGCTTCTCTGATCCGCTCGTCGATTGCCTGAACTGCAAGGAGCGTTTCCGCGCGGACAAGGCGCCCCATGCCGTTCCCGGCACCGAGGTGACGTTCATCAAGGGCGGCAAGGATAAGGGCGAGAAGCTGAAGGGCTTCGTCAACTCCCGCGGCTACGTCTGCCCGGTCTGCGGCTCGTCGGAGCTCAGCGAGGAGCGCCAGTTCAATGGCATGTTCCGCACCATCCTCGGGCCGGTCGATCCGCTCGACGAATTCTTCCGCGAGATCAAAGGCAAGGACCTCTCCGAGAAGGAGATGCGCGGCATCTACGATAACATCACCAAGAACGCGCAGGTCTACCTCCGTCCCGAGACCGCGCAGGCCATGTTCGTGCAGTTCCTCAACGTGCAGCAGACGGCCTCGATGAAAGTGCCTTTCGGGATCGCGCAGCAGGGCAAGTCCTTCCGCAACGAGATCACCGTCGAGCACTTCATCTTCCGTTCCTGCGAATTCGAGCAGATGGAGATGGAGTTCTTCATCGAGCCGGGGACGCAGGGCGAATGGCTGAAATACTGGACCGAGACCCGCAAGAACTGGTACGGCCTCTACGCGAACAATCCGGAGAACTTCCGCCTCCGCCGTCACGATGCGGATGAGCTCGCCCACTATTCCGACGATTGCTACGACGTCGAATACAACTACCCCTGGGGCTGGGGCGAACTCGAAGGCGTGGCTTCGCGCACCGATTACGACCTGAAGCGCCACGGCGCGGCCACCGGCGTGAAGCTCAGCTACTTCGATCAGAATAAGATCGATCCGGAGACGGGCAAACCGGGCTGGCGTTACGTCCCCTACGTGATCGAGCCGGCCGCGGGCCTGACCCGCACGCTCCTCGCGCTCCTCCTCGATGCCTATACCGAAGAGAAGGGCGTGGACGCCGACGGCAAGGAGAAGGTGCGCGTCTTCCTCAAACTCCACCCCGTGCTGGCGCCGGTGAAGGCCGCGATCCTGCCGCTCGTGAAGAAGGACGGCCAGCCCGAGAAGGCCGCGGCGATCGCCAAGGCGCTGCGCGACGCCGGGCTCAACGTGAGCTACGACGAGCAGCAGAGCATCGGCAAACGCTATGCGAAGCACGATGAGATCGGAACCCCGTTCTGTATCACCGTGGATCCTGATACGATGAAAGACGATACCGTGACGATTCGCTTCCGCGACACCGCGGAGCAGGCGCGTATTCCGACCGGCGACGCGATTCAGATGGTTATTCGTGCGATTCGTCATCCTTCAACGGAGTCCTGAGCGTGAACAGAAGACCGAATCATCCTCCTCAAGGTGAGCGTGGCGAACAACGCGGCGGCGGTGGCCAGGGAGGAGGCGGAGGCCGTTCACGGCGTCGTCGCCGTCCGCACGGCGACCGCGGCGGCGAACGTGGAGAACGCGGCGAGCGCCACGAGCGCGGCGGGCCTCAGCAGAATCGCAATCAGCAGCAGGATTTCGAGCCGGCTAAAAAAGGGCCGGTGGTCCTGAGGAAATACGGCGTCGTGTTCTATGAGAACCACGCGCAGGCGAAGGAGGATGCCGTCCGCCTCGCCGAGCTGAAGGCCGACGTCGATCAGCTCAACATCGTGGTGAAGGCCGAAGGCTCCATGGACGATCCCGAGCTCACGGCGCATGGCCGCGTGTATGCGGGCGAGGCCTGGCACCTGATCCATAAACGTCGCGTGGACGAAGGCTGGTACAACGAACCGCACGAGTGATCGGTTCGGAGAATCCGAATGAAGAAAGCCGTCGTCCCTCTCAGGAACGACGGCTTTTATGATGTCTTGTATCAGGATCGAAACGAGGCGCTGAGGTTCAACGCTTAGGCTGGAGCCTTACGGTCCAGTTCGCGTCCACGATGTTCGATTCGTTGTTGATGCGGACCGAGATCAATTCGGTTTCCTGGCCTTCGATATTCGCTGTCGTGCTGGGCAGCACGCTCAGGCGGGTATCGATGCGATAGTAGAGGGCCGGATCTATCTCCTTGGCCTGCAGGGCTTGGAGCTGCGCCTGGATTTCCGCTGGGTTGGCCGTTCCGGAACCGCCGCCCACGCCGATGATCCCCGCACCTGCCGAGGTACTCAGTAAAACAATTGCAAGAGTGATGTAACGCAACATCGTTCGACCCTTTCGTTATGGAAAAATCGTACCTCAGTCCATGAAACTAGACGATAGCACGCTTATATACAGTCGGTCCCCAAAATATTTGGGATCGGTAAAGACCTCGACCAGCTTTTTCTTGGCCTCGAGTATCGCGAGGTTCGCGGCTTCGATGCCTTCGTCGTTCAAGCGGTCGGAGAATATCCCGTAATTGCTTCCGTAATCGTTCACCTTCTCGCGGTCGTAGCATTGGATCGCGAGGCTCATGTGGTGTAAGACTTCCTCAAGATTGGCAAAACTGACATTCTTGATCTTGGTCTTCACCATGCCTTCATTCACTTCGATGAGATCCGCCGCCGTCAGGCGCTGGATCGCGAAGTCGGCCTGTTGACCGAGTTTTTCATGAAGACGCGCCAAAGCCACTCCCTGGCCGCTCGCCAGGTTAAAGACCATGAACTCTTCTTTGGTCAGGGTCTGCAGCAGTCCCGCCATGTTCAGCATGCGGTAGCCGACTTCTTCCTGCTTCTTGAAGATAGGCGCGAAATCCGGGAAATGCTTGCAGAGGAAAAGGCGCCCTTGCTTGTCGTCGAGGATGACCGAGACGACCTGCATCACGGTTTCGAGGTTCGGCGTGAATTCCGCCTGCATGATGCGCCTGAGCGTGGGATAGGACACGCCCGATAAACGACTCAATACGCTGAGGTTCCCGTTCCGACGGGAGCTCATCCATTGGTCGATTTCTCTTTGGAGTTCACCGACAAGGGTCATCCGCACAATCTCCGACTAGGACTTTTCATCGACCGCTTATACTCCGTAACGCGCAGCGAACCTGAATCAGAATTGCCCCTCATCAGGAAAAATGCCACAGAGTTTTTAAAAGATGTGAAGCGAAGCGCACGCCGAAACCCGTCGTTTCCGTGGCAACGTGCGCAAGTCCTCCGGCGTGGTCCGCGGCCGAGAGGTCCACATGGATCCAGGGCAGATCCTTCGCCAGGAAGGATTTCAAGAAGATAGCCGCCTCGATGTGGTCGACGCCGCCGGTGAGCCGGCATTGTTTGGTGTCGGCGATATCGGATTTCAGGCACTCGCCGTAGTCGTCGTCGAGGGGGAAGGGCCAGACGCGTTCGCCGGAGCTGCGGCCGCTCTGGATGATCGCCGCGTGGTAATCGAGGCGATTGGTGAAGGCGCCGGCGTAGTTGGTCCCGATCGCGCCGATGCAGGCGCCGGTAAGGGTCGCGAAATCGACGATCAGGTCCGGTTCGTCCTGCGAAGCCAGGTGCAGGGTATCGGCGAAGAGCATGCGGCCTTCCGCATCGGTGTGGACGATCTCGATCGTGCGGCCGCTCATCGCGGTGACGACGTCGTTCGGCCTATAGGCCTTCGGCCCCGTAAGGTTATCGGAGATCGCGAGATAGGCGGTGACCGCGAAGGGCCACTTCTCGCGCGCCGCCATGCGGATGAGGGCGAAGGCGATCGCGGAGCCGGCCATATCCTTGTGCATGCTGTACATGTACTGCGCGGATTTCAGGTTGGTGCCGCCGGTGTCGAAGGTCACGCCCTTGCCGACCAGGACGAGGTGCTTCCCGCCTTTCTTCGGTTTATAGGCGAGTTTTACGATGCCGGCGTCCTGCTCGGGCGAAGCCTGCGCGACGGCGAGGAAGGCGCCGGCCTTCAATTTCTGCAGCTTCTTCACGTCGAGGAATTCGTAGGCGAGCCCTTCCCTGCCCGCTTCTTTCTTGAGGCGGTCCGCGTAATTCCGCGGCGTGAGGTCGTTGCCGGCGAGCATCGCGAGCTCCCGCACGAGGTTGGTGCCTTCGGCTTCGGCCAGGCTCGTGCGGAGGGCTTCCCTGAAGCCTTCGGCGTCGCCCTTCACGAGCGCCTCGAAGGCGGGCGCGAAGGCCTTGCCCTCAGGCGTCTTCCCGTAATGGTTCGGCTGGAATTCGGCGGCCTTGAGCGCGGCCGTGAAAGCGTCGAGGAAACTCTCCGCGTCTTTCGCCGCGAGGTTCGTGAGATCGAGGCGGATGCTCTGGGCCTTGGCGTCCTTCAGCGAAGCCACGAGCTCCCGAGCGAGGCCGAGCCGCTTGAAGGCATCGAGCATGCCGGAGCTGAGAGCGATCGCGCGGCGCTGCCCGCCCGCCGCGTCGTAGACAAAAGAAGCGCCCGCTTCCCACTTCAATTCGCGGCGCGCAATGAGCGAGAGCAAGTTCTCGTCTTTCGCGGCCACGCTCTTCCAATCCTTGAAGGTCTTGCCCGGCGCGTAGACCGTGACGACCGCATGGAACGCCGTCTCCGGCGTTTTGGAAGTCGTGGCGACTTTATAGCGTTCTTTTGACATATATTGAGCTCCTTCGCACTCTTTCATAGGCTGTGAGCTGCATCTTGGTCTATACTGCTAGCCGTGCCAACCGATTTTCTCTCGAGGATTTCATGGAACGTCCCGTTCGCTCTCTGAAATTAGAGCTCCACAGCCAGGAAAGGACACCTCTGCCCGAACAGCTTGGCTGCGCTCTATTACAGAAGAAAACCTGCTGCGACGGCTACGGCTTTCGTCTGAAGGCGAGCGGGTCCTTCACTCAGGCGGTTCTCTGCGACTGTGTCACGAAATGCGAGAGCTGCTTCGGACTCAACCGTCTTGTCATCGACGGTAAATCGCGCCCCTGTCGTACGCCCGCACCTTCGCGCACGGCTTCGCTCATCAACAGCGCTTGCCTGCCGGCCCGGTATTCGGGAGCCCGGCTCGAGGATTTCGAGAACCTGACGGGCAACGGCGAGAAAGTCCTGAAGCTCGCCAAGGATTGGCTCGGCAAGTTCGATCTCAACAATCCGCGCGGGCTGATCCTGAGCGGGCCGGTCGGAGTCGGCAAAACCTATATCCTCGTCAGCCTCGCCAAGAAGCTGCTCTATCGGGGCATCAGCGTCCGCTTCGTCGACTTCTTCCAATTGCTGCAGGAATTGAAGGCGGCCTATATCGAGGACAAGCCGGCCTCGCAGCTGCTGCGCGAAGCTATCCAGGCGGATGTCCTCATCATAGACGAATTGGGCAAGGGCCGGAGCAGCGACTACGAATACTCCATCCTCGATCAGATGGTGATGTCCCGCTACAACCAGAACAAGATCATCGTCGGCTCGACCAACTACGACCTCAAGCCCCTCGAGGAAGTGAACATCGCCCATCAGGACCTCGAAAGGCTCAATCCGAACAAGTTCGGCCTGAACCGGCACGAAACCCTGGAGATGCGCATCGGGGAACGCGTTTATTCGCGCCTGGCCGAAACCGCCGAACTCATCGAGATGACCGGCGACGATTACAGAAAAAGAAACTTCCGGATGTCGAAGCCCTAAAGCTTATCGAAAGCCCTGACGAGGAGAGAAGCTTGGCTAAGGCGTGCATTCTGAGAAACCTAGACAATCCGATGCTGTCCGGCCTCTCGATCGGCCTGCGTTTCTCGCAGAATAACGCCCTCGAATTGAATCCCGCGATGTTTCCGTGCTGCGCGGCGCAGGGAGCGGCCTGGGACCAGAAGTTGAATGCCCTGCATTCCTGCCAGCTCAAATCGCGGTTGGCCCGGCTGGCGGATTTGATGGCGAGGTTTCGCAAGACCTATCCGAAAGCCGTAAAAAATCCGACTCAGATCTCGCCCGAGGCCTCGCACAACATCCTCATCGAACTGGCCGGCGTCTTCAAGCATGACAAGCATCCTGCGACCCTTTCCTATTCGAACCAGAGATTCCAGCCCTCGATCCTGTGGTCGAAGGCCTTCGCCGCGGTCTGGCGCTACGGAATGGACGTAAGGATAGCTCGCCTGAAGGCCTTCGATCCCGTGCAGGTGAGTTACCTGACCGCTCCCAGCGATAGACCCTACGCGCTGTTCATCGATCAGGTCGAGGACCTGTGGGACCCGATCATGGCCGAGACGGTCGAACACATCGTCCAGCAGGCCTACAACGCGCAGGCCTTCCTATGGATCGAATTCTTCAACGAGGATACGAGGACGGATCGAAGCCCCTCCGTCACGAACCTCAAGGAAGCCTATTCAAAGCGCATTAAAAAGCTGAAGGACCAGCATCCGCTGGACCAGTTGAGCCGCGACTGCATCTCGCGCCTGCAAAGCATGAGCGGCGTCATCCATCGTATCGAGGAATAATTGATGTTGGAACACTATCGAGGCATCCTGGCTCTCCATGTGATCATGATCATCAGCTGGATGGCCGGCATACTTTATCTCTGGCGGCTCTTGATCTATGCCTCGGAACGCCGGCAGGAGAACGCGCAGGTCGAAGACCTGCTCAAGACGATGACGCGCAGGCTGCTGAAGGCCATCACGATCCCGGCCATGATCCTCGCCTGGATCGCGGGCCTGACGATGGTCACCTTGAATCCGAGCATCGCCCATATGCACTGGTTTCATGTGAAGGCGCTTTGCGTGCTGCTTCTCACGGCCAGCACGCTGCACGCAACGGTGCTGACCAAGAGGGTTCAGACGGGCGAAGCGCTGCCGACCGGCAAGGCGCTCCGTTTCCTCAACGAAGTCCCGACCCTGCTCATGATCATCATCGTTATCATGGTGATTGTGCGGCCGTTCTGAACAAGAGGCCGGAGCCTGCCCTGAAATGAATGGGAGACAGGCTTATTGGTCGCCGAATTCGGCATTCCACCAGTTTACGATCTGGTTGCAGTCGATCTTATCGCACACCACGTGCGTGTTGTTGTCGAACTTCACGCGGTGGTTGTGCACCTTGTTATAGAGGTAGTTGTCGGTCGCGGTCCATTTCCCGTCATCCCCAGCATGCGCGAGACCGTCCCAGCGATCCGCGTAATCGAAGCTGTGACAACCTTTGCACACACCGTTGAAACCGATCTTGTTGTAGATCGCCTCCGCGTCGCCGCCCTTGGGTTTCAACACCACGAGGTCGAGCGGGAACTGGCTGCCGAGGCTCTGCTCGCCGCCGTTGACGACCGCATAAGCATAGAGCTTGTGATGTTTGCCGTCCGCTGCGGGGCCCGTGCTGACCACGTAGACGAAGGCGTGATCGCCATCGACGTCACCGTCGACGCCCACGAGATTGGCCTTGGTCGTTCCGATCTTCGTGCCGGTTTTATTATCACCGTCGATGTAGAAATTCACATCAAGGAAATCAGCTGTTGATTTTTTATTACCGGCCCATCCGTTCAATTGCCCCATGCGATAAAAGGACGAAGACGTATCGATGCCGCCGACGAGCTCGACCTCTTTGGTCGTCGTCGTGGTTTGATCCCCGGTCGTCGTCCCGACAGTCGTGCCGGGAGCTTGCGTCGTGGTTCCTCCCGACGAATCGGTCGTATTCCCGGTGCCAGTACTACCAGATGGATTGTTCGCACCCGTCGAACCGTTATTCGATGAGGACGACGGATCGCTGTTCGCGGTCTGATTCGATGAGTTATCGGATTGATTGGATTTATTGGCGACGGCTGGACGCTCGGGCGGCTGGCTCTCGCAGGCATTGAGCGCAAGCCATGCGAAAGTCAAGAGAAAGCCGGTTGTTGCGGAAATTTTCACGGCCACACCTATAGAAGAATGCTCCAACTTCCTTTGTCGGCACTTTCCCGCTGATTCTTTAGGTTTTTTTATACAAGACCCTTTCCGTCATTTGTTTCATTTTGTTACACGGACTCAAAGAATACAGGCCATTAACCATTCCTTTAGGAAAATTCAGATTTTTTCTTATCGTCTCTTCACAAGCGGGTGAGGTAGATTTACTTTGTGAATAGAACAGTCTCAAGATAGGAGACGGCGTCGATGATGTTTCAGTTTTACTTCAAGAAAATGGGCAGTTCTGAAACCTTAAAAGACCTTTCGCAAAGGAAGCTCTCGGACCTGGCCGAGCGTTTCGTAGGGGCCAACGGCCTGATGCGCGTCACATTCCAAACGGAGAAAAACGCGCAGCGCATCTGTTGTCATCTCCAGGGGCACAATGGTCAGACGTTTCAGGCTTCCGCATCGAGCGACAACATGTATGCGAACCTTGACGTCGTCGCTCATAAACTCGAAGCGCAATTGATGAGAGTGAAAACGCGCGCGCAGAAAAGCAAAACAAGGTTCACGCCTCCCTACCTCCACCTGGTGGGCGACGACGAAAGGCCGGCCTCGGATCTCGATATCTGGGAAGAAACGTACGAAAGCGAAAGCAGCTTAAGGCACTACCACTAAAAAGACTAACCCCGGCTCCTGCCGGGGTTTTTTGTTAGATCTTCCGCTTAGTTAAAGTCAAGCCTAGGCAGTTCCCGCAGATTTTTTTAAAATGATTACAGAAACTTCCGATACCTTTCCTGGACTAGCTACAAGGTCAAACCATGGCAGTGAAAGAAAAACTTGGGAAAGTTCTCATCGTTGCAGGTTCGCCGGACGCGATGATGACCTATCAAAGCCAATTGTCGGGTTATACGACCGAAACCGCGCTCACCTCGGAAGCCACAGTCGACCTCCTCGACGACCTGGAGCCGGACGTCATCATCATCGATGAGAAGCTCTCGGGCGGAACCTCGGGGAGCGAGCTCGTGCAATGGATCCGCACCGACCAGGCGGCGCCGCATTACTACAGCATCCTGCTCGTGGTTCAGGGCAAAAACCGCGACCTGAACGAGATCATGAAACAATCGGGCGCCGACAGCGTCTGCACCTTCGATAACACCAAGAACGACCTCGCGACGCGGGTGAACCTCCTTCTCAAGTTCAAGAAGGTGAACGACAAAGCGAACTCGCTCGCGATCAAGCTCAGCCACACCAAGGAAACGATACGCGACCTCGAGGACCAGGACAGCATCACGCGCCTCTACAACCTCTCCTATATCAACGACAGGCTCGAAAAAGAGTTCCGCCACGCGGAGCGCTTCAAGGTCGCGCTCTCGTTCATGATCATCGCGATCGAGGGCTTCCCGCACATCACGCATTCGAAGGGGCCGAATTTCGCGATCAAGGTCCTGCAGCAGGTCAGCAACGACCTCATCCACCTCACGCGCGCCGACGATATCCTCGGCCGGAGCTGGGGCGGCGACTTCTATCTGATCCTGCCGGAGACCAAAAAAGAAGGCGTCGAGTTCCTGCAGACGCGCATCAACGATTACCTGAGCGAGCAGAGCTACGGACTCGAAGGCGAGAAGATCAAGGTCGAGTTCAACTTCGGCCTGAGCTCGTTCGCCGGCGAGGAAGCGAGCACGCCCGTCTACGGCGCGCGCGAGATGCTGCTCGCGGCCGAGAAGGACCTCGCCAGCAATATCCAGCAGAAATCAGCGCGCCGGATGATCAAGGTCGCGACTTAAAGTTTCAGAGCATAACCGATACGCAGCTGCAGGTTGCTGAGCGTGAGGGGATCGCCCAGCTCGCGATGCACGCTCCTCTTCGATTCCGAAGTGTTGGCCGTGAAGGTGTTTTTGATGAAGCCCGCGGTGGAGACGCTCAGGAAGTTGTAATCGAGGAAGACGCCGCTATCGAAGATCCACATGATCCCGAGATTCCCGCCTACCGAAACTCCTGCCAGATCAAAACGAGAATTGAGCGACGAAGCCAGGGTATCGGTCGTGATATCGAAGCCGTTGGGCTTGATGCTGCCGGTCCAGCGGACGAGGCCGAGGAAAGGCTCGAGATAGAGCGGCCCGAAGCCG
>JASLCY010000074.1 GCA_030151925.1 Oligoflexus sp. | reverse complement strand
ATGGACATCCAGATGCCGGTGATGGATGGTTTCGTCGCCACCCAACTGCTCAGGGAGCGAGGGTGCGAGACGCCTATCGTAGCGTGCACGACTCTCGACGACTCCGACAGCGAGCAGCGTTTCCGAAGTTCGGGTTTCTCCGGCGTCTTTAAAAAGCCTATCAACGTCCCGGATTTTCTCGCGAGCATAGCTCATCTTACGGCCGCAAGCGGTCCCGCGCGCCCGTAACGGCCGGTCGATCAAGTTTTACAGAAATCGAGGCAGACGAGCACCACTTCATCGGAAGCGGGGTCTTCGGGCTCTTTTTGGAAGTTGTGCAGGATGTTGTGGAAAGCCTCGCGCAGTTCGATGAAACGCGCCTTCGTCATCGGCCAGTAACCGGTGTAATGAATGCCCGCGCCGTCGCTTTGGGCTGCGATATGGCCCGCTCTTTCACGCATGGCCTTATGGTAGATGAAAAGCAGCTCGCGAGAATCCGTCATGCGGATCTTTTCCTTGGTGCAAACCCATTCACCCTCTTCTTCTTTGATCAGACCCATATCGACGAGCTGATCCAACGCGTTCTGCACCATGCGCAGGGGAAGGTTGAGATGGTTGGCGATCGCGTTTTTGTTCCGCATGGTCTTCAGGGAAAGAAGCGCATGGACCGTGGACGTATACCAGTGCCCGAAGTAGCGGATTCCCTGGTCATACGATAGGGTCACGTTCTTCACCGTGATCTCGGTAAAGTCTTCGGTCGGGATCGCGCGCAGTTCCTCGATCTTGAGCTTCAGGCGCTTTTTCAGGCTCTCGGTGCCGGCGCGCTCGAGATTGACGAGCGCCATGAAGAGTTCCGACTGGATTGGGTCGTAGTTCCAGAAGTCGCAGAGGGCCGAAGCCTGATCCGGTGTGATGTGCGCGGAGCCATTAAGAACATGAGACAAAAAGGAATTGTGACAGTTCATAGCCTCCGCTAAACGCAGACGGTAGCCCTTGATAGCCTTGCTATGCACGTCGATTTGTTTTTGCATGATATCTCGATATGTCATCATATCTGGATATTTCCCCCGGCGACCACACACTCCGCCGAGATTTTAATCACAATGAGCACAAATAGCAAAGGAGCTTCCGCAGGAAAGCTCCTTAAGTCAGACCCAATTTCTCTAGATTTAGGGGTGACTGGCCAAAGCGATGCTAGAAGCGTTCACACGTACATGGCTCAACTGGGGGATAATACCTTCACGGCTTAGGAGAGATGCGTATGATTTATTCTCTAGGATATCTCTCAAGTCGAAAACCGTTTCACCCAGCATCACCACATTCGAGACCAACCTTATGCCGTGACTGTAGTCCGCGTATTCAGCCCCGTGCACGGTGGAGAGGGGCTGGATCAGGTCGGATTGACTTCGATGCCAGCCATAGATGGCGATGGAACCGGGTTTCTTCAGGATCCTCCGGCTCTGCACCACATCCTTCTTATGCCCGGCGATCAGAAGGCCCGGGACGTAGTGCACGGTGTCCATCTCTTCTTTCAGGATCTCATTATGCTTCACGATGTTGGCGGTCGAAGTGATGTCGCGTTTGCAGACGATGGGGTGCGGAGTGAAATGGACGTTCGCATGGCTGTAGATATCGTCCACCATCTTCGGGGTGGGCAGGGAGAGATCGAGCTTCTCGCTGATCTTCTCGATCGAGTACATGTTGAGGGGCACTCTTATATAGTCTTGATCCGAACCGATCGCGAGGTAGTCGGGCAGAGTCCAGAAGCGCATGGTCTTGCCGCGCATCGGGCCGGAGGGGATGGTGCTCTCGACCGGGGTCATCTTGCGGAGGAAGCTCGGGACGTTGCCTTTGAGTATTTCCTCGACCATCGCCTTTTCTCTCTGGCCGCCGCCGAGCTTGGCGATCTTAGCCATGAACGCCGAACCGCTCAAAGCGTTTTTAGGTCGATCCGGCAATCGAAGAACCTGTTCTTCCTGAGCCAGGGCCAGCGAACTCCACATCAGGAGTATGAGATAGATTATTTTCACGGTGCGTCCCTCTCTAAGTCTCTAATGAATGGGTTTAGACCGTCGGCCCGCAACTCCGTGGGGGCCGTATGAATACCTTCGGGGAATCCGCATTCGAGCTTAGGAAAACTTTTTTAAGGAGGGAAAACAACGGCTTGAGCGGGGTGGAAAAGTTTTTGCTCAAGCCGTAGCAATGAGGTTTTGATCAGGAAGGGGGAAAGTCATTACGCGCGGTAAGCTTTCACTTGGGCTTGACCTGGCGAACCATATCGAAATAGTGGTCCGGGCGGACGAAGACGATATTCGAGTTGCTCTCGTATTTCTTCGCGAGTGCCGCGAGCGAGGCCGATTGGATCTCGCTATGGTTGTTGTTGGCCTGGATCGTCACGAACAACGGCTTCGAACCGTCGAAGCGCTTGATGGCGTCGGTGATGCCGTGCTCGCAGATCTCCGGCGTATCGCCGTAAGAGAGCGAGAAGGACTGGATGGGGATCTTGTCGTTCAGGTACTGCCACTCGCGGCTGATATCCATGATCGTCATGCCCTGGAGGTTATCGAGGTCGGCGGCGTAAGCGGCTTTCGCTTCGTCGTTCAGGTCCTTCTTCTCGTTCCAGAGCGTGATGATATGGAGGTCGGCGCGGTCCATATAGAGGCGCGAGCGCTTCGTATACTTGTTGAAGGTGCCCTGCGGCCAGGCCTCGGGATAGGTATAGCCCGCTCCCGACGGGCCGTCGACCAGCACGTCCTGCGGCGTCGCGGTCTTCCTCAGGTAGTTGAGGATCACCGGCGCGACGTCCACGAGCACGGGGCTGATCGTCCAGGCGAGCGGAACGGAGCCGCGGCCGTCCTTCGACCACTTGTCGGGGATGAGGCCCTGGTCTTCCTGCAGGTTGTCGCCGTCGCTGATATAGAACGAGATATAGATCTTGTTCTCGATCTTCGGGGCCGCGGGCGGGTTAGGCAGCTTCGCGGTTATCGGGAACTTCGCGCCGAAGACCGTGAGGTTGGGCGAGAAGTCGGAGGCATAGGTCACGACCTGGAAATTACCCGACTCGTGCACGCCCGCGCCTTCGTCCTTCCACCAGCCCATGTAGGGGCTGTTCGGCTCCATGAGAGCGAGGAACTTGTCGAGCAGGGCTTTCTCCGCCGCGCCGTCGCCCGGGTTCAGGTGCATCATGAGGCCTTTCACGGCCACGCAGTAGTCCCGCAGGTGGTCGCGGATGCCCGGATCGAGGCCGAAGATCATGCGATGGGTCGCGAGCTGCGCGTATTTATCGTATTCGAACTGATAGACCTCGAGCGCGCTCTTGAACTTGTTCTCGCGCAGGTCGGCGAAGACCGGCAGCGAGAAAGGGGCGTTTTTATAGGTATCGGCGTCTTTGGGGGACACGACGATGATATCGTGGACGCCGGCCATGGTGATGGCGAGGTCGGTGGTGTCGAGCTGGGCGTCGTCGTAGATCACCATGCCTTTGATCTCGGATTTGTATTTCATCACGAGATCGGAGATCGAACTCACGTCGGTGGTCTTCGCGCCCCATTCCGCGATCCACGTCTTGTCGTTGCCGTTGAAGCCCGTGATGTAGATGCGCGGCTCGGAGCGGTTGACGATGCCCTGCAGGCTCATGACCATGTTCGCGTTGTCGTTGTTCAGCAGTTTGCTGCTGACGAGATCGAGCGTCCTGATCGCCTGGAACGTCGGGAACGAGTGGTCCGCGGGCCATTCGATGCCTTTCGGAACGGTCGTCGACGTACCGATGCCGCCCGGCTGCGTATCCGCCGGCGATCCGCCGGTCGTGGTACCGTTCGCATCGGCGTCCGTGCCGCTGCCGTCAGTCGATCCATCGCTGTCGGAGGCCGCTACGGAATCACCGTCACCCGGGTTCGCGCTTCCAGGAAAACCGAAGCCCGGCTTGACCGGTGGTCTCATACAGGCGGTAACGGTCAGGCCGAGGCCGAGTATGACGGAAGGCAGTTTCATGCAAACCTCTGAAAATTAAGCCAGAACGGGCGAAGGGTCAGAGTCCTTATCGGCTGATGGAGAGGTTTTCTATAGGTTTAAAAGGGCAGTGAATCCGGCGGGATATAAAAAAAGTGATACAGGAGGTTAACCTGTATCACTCGGACTTAATGAGTAAAATATTTTCTTTATTTAGCGAGCTGACCTTCGATCACGCTCACGAGTTCCGCCGGCGAGTGGATATTGAGCTTCTTGTTGTTGAGGAAGAAGGTCGGCGTACCGGTCACGCCGAGGCCGTTGACGACATCGCGGTTCTTGTTCAGCGCTTCTTTGGTCGAAGGATCCTTCATGCAGGCATCCCAATCCGCGATCTTGAGGCCGGCAGCTTCGGCGATAGGCTTCGCCTTCGCGACGTCGTAAGCGTCGGCGAAAGTGCCCCAAGGCTTGCTGAACGCGGTCTCATGATATTTCCAGAACTGCTCGTTGCCTTGTTTCTGCGCGCATACCGCGCCTTCGACTATGGCGCCGCTGAGTTTTTCAGGGCGGAGCGAGAAGTTCAGCTGGACGAGTTTGATGTCGCCTTTGTGTTTATCCATCAGCTTCTTCACTTCAGGCGCTACTTCCTGGCAGTGAGGGCAGAGGTAGTCCGAGACTTCCACGAGGACGTTCTTGTCGCTCGAAGCGCCAGTGGTCGGGAGACCCGCGGTCGGAACGCTGGTGACGGGCGCGGCCGGCTCTTTCACGAGGAGAGCGAGTTTATTGCTGGTCGTGAGCTTCTGCCAGGTCTCTTCGAACGTCTGGCTGCGGCCTTGGTTCGCGAGGAGCTCCTTGATGCGCGGAGCGAGTTGCTCGTAGGTGGCTCCGGGAGGGATCTTGTCTTTGTTCGCTTCGAAGAACGCTTTCGCTTGTTCGTCAGTTACGTTCGCCGCCGGGAGGAGCTCGTCGATCGAAGGGAGCTTGTCGATCGTGGTGAACTTCTTCTGCTCTTGGGCGAGGGCCAGGCGAACCGCGAATTCGCGGATGATGCCGATCTTCTGGTTATAGCTCTCCATCTCGGATTGATAGAGGTTGCTTTGGGTCGTCGAAGGAAGGCTGCTCGTCGTGTACGTTTTGCCTTCGTATGTGAACCATGCGGTATCACCGCCTGCTTGGGCTGCGCTGGAGCTTACGCCCGCTTTGCTAGCCGAACCTGTGCCCGCGACGTAACCTACGGCCCCGCCTACACCGAGTCCACCCACGAGAACAGAAATAAGGAGACCAGAACTCATATCATTGACTCCATCGAGAGGAAGTGGCGTCGTTAGGTAACGTGTTAAAATGACGCCTAAAACATGCTTTCGACGATGATAGCGAAATTCAGTCCAAGACGCGACGGGAAAGGCTAGGACATGAACAGGAGGCGGCGCGGAGCCGCGTGTATATCCTTGCCAGCCATGCGCGCTAGCTTGTAGAGAAGGCTCAGGTCTTCATTTTGAAGGAGATATTCCTTGGCGAACCCTGCGACGCTTGAACTCACGCTCTACCCCGGACCCTGCCGCAATGAATTGCTCGGTCTGCTGGATGAGTTGGGCATCACGGATTACATCGAAGCGGCCACCGATTCCATCAACGCCGATGACGTCGATTGGGGCAGAGTGTTCGAAGCCTGGGAAGCCGACGCCGACGCGCCGCTCCTCATCTACCGGCCTTCGCGTTCGTCGCTTGAACCTTTGCTGAACGCGATCGAGTCGCGTTTTCAAGACCGGATCCGCGTCAGTGAAAAATGGGTTGCGGACGAGCTCTGGCAGGAGGCGTGGGAGACCGACTTCACGCATCTGGAAACCGACAGGTTTTTCATCGCCGGTCCGGGCGCTGCGGAATCGCCGGGGAAAATCGCGCTGGAACTCGAGGCCGGCGCCGTTTTCGGTTCGGGCCAGCACGCGACGACGCAGGCCCTCGTGCGCCTGCTCGAGAGCGAGGCGCACCCTGGCAGGAGTTTCCTCGACGTCGGGACGGGCACCGGAGTGCTGGCCTTCGTCGCCCATCATCTGGGTTATCAAAAGATCATCGGCACGGACATAGAAGAGAACGCCATCGCGATCGCCGAGAAGAACGCGCAGCGCAACGGCATCGCCTTGGAATGGAGGCTCGGAAGCCTGCCCGAGGACAGGGTTTGGGATACGATCGCCTGCAACATACTGCCCCCGACCCTCACCGACCTCCTCGCGCCTCTCGCGGCGCGGCTCGCTCCGGACGGGGCGCTCTACCTCGCCGGTTTCCACGAAGCGAACTCCGCGGTCATCAGCGCTGAGCTCGACCGGCTGCAGATGACGGTCGCGCGGTCGATCGTCAATCGCGGCTGGCTTGCCTGGAAAGCCGTGAAAAGCTAAGGTTGGGACCGAAGCCTCTGCAAAGGAGATCGCATCATGGAACTTCGCACTCTTGGCCGCTCTGAACTGCGCGTCCCGCCTCTCGCCTTCGGCAGCAACATCTTCGGCTGGACCGTGAATGAGGAGGAATCGCATCGCCTCCTCGATCAGGTCGTGGACGCCGGGCTCACTTTCATCGATACGGCCGACGTCTATTCGCGTTGGGTACCGGGCAACAAAGGCGGCGAATCGGAAACCATCATCGGCAACTGGCTGAAGAAAAGCGGCAAACGCGACAAGGTCATTATCGCCACCAAGGTCGGCATGGACAAGGGTCCTGACGGCAAGGGCCTCAGCCGCGCCGCCATCTTCGAAAAAGTCGAACAGTCCCTGACGAGGCTGCGGATCGATTCGATCGATCTCTACCAATCGCATCAGGACGATCCGCACACTCCGCTCGAGGAGACGCTGTCCGCTTACGCTGAGCTGATAAAACAAGGCAAGGTGAAGGTCATCGGCGCTTCGAACTACTC
>JASLCY010000065.1 GCA_030151925.1 Oligoflexus sp. | reverse complement strand
CCGACGATAGCCAGGCGCTCGCCCGGTTTGATCGTGAAATTGAGGCCCTGCAGGACCCAGGGAAGATCCGAGCCATAACGCAGCCACAGGTCGTCGACCTTCACCTCGGCGCCTTGCAGAGGATTGAAAGGCGCCTTCACGCCCGGCTGCTCGCGCCTGATATTCTTCCCGAACTGGGATTTCTCGGGCAGGCTCGCGCCCGGTTCGAGCGGTCGCCGGAGATAGTTGTCGAAACGCTCGACGCCGGTGAGGGCCTCCTCGAAGTTCGCGAGCCATTCGAAGAATTGCTGGATCGTCGTCGAGACCACGAGGATGAACGTGAAGGCCGTCGCCAAAGAACCGGCCGAGACGCGCCCGGAAGCGATCAAGCCGATCCCCGCGACGCCGGTAAAGAGCAGGAGCAGGGCGGTGACGATAGCCATCTGCAGGGAATACGACTGGCTCGAATAGGAGAGCCGCAGACGCGCCGTCGCCAGCGCGTTCACCTGCATCTGGAAACGTTCCACGAAACTCGGCGTCTTGCCGTAGACCTTGACGAGCCGCGCGCCCTGCACGGTTTCCGCGAAGTGAGCGACCGAAGGGCTGCGCGCCGCCGCATAGGTTCGGCGGTTGGTCCGCATCGCCGGCGTATTGCGTTTATAGAGCCAGAAGTAGGAGCCGCAGGCGATCAGGACGATAGGCACGTAATAGAAGCTGGCGATCGACATCAGGATCAGAGTCGCCAAGAGGTCGAAGGCCAGGCCGAGGAATTCGCCGAGCGGACCGCCCGCCATGCGGAAGATCGAAGCGTAGTCGCTCGAGAAGCGACTCATGATGCGCCCCACGGGCGTCTTGTCGAAGAACTCCATGGGCAGGCGGGAGACGCGCATCGTGACTTCGTCGTAGAGCGTGCTCACCGCCATCGCTCCGGTACGGGAAATCACGACCCGGAACAACACGTTGCAGATAAAGCCGATGCCGATCACGACGCCCAGCAGATAGAGGAATTGCAGGTTGCTGTACTGATCGAGCGGCGCGGGCGGCTTGTGGCAGAACGAAGCGCTCTTGCACAGGGAGTCGGCCCAGTAGCCGGTGATGTTGGCGGTTGACAGCAGGCAGACGCGCGCGATCATGCCGACGATGAGGCTGCCGAAGGTGGCGAACCGATAAGGCGCGAAGCTCTCGCCTATCGTCGCCAGCACGTTCTTGGAATAGCGTCCCGCGAAACGGACCTCTTCATCGAGGAACCGCCCGGTTTTGGCGTCGCGGGCCGGAGCGCTCTGATTCATTTCTTTTCCCCCTTCGCCGCTTCCTCTTCCTGCTCTTTCTCGACCATGGTCTCCATGAGCTCGCGGAACTTCGCCGACTCGGCCATCAGCCCTTCGTAAGTGCCCTCGAGGACGAAGGCGCCGTCTTCCATCACCAGCACCCGATCCACGCGCGGCAGCACGCTGAGCCTGTGCGTGATGAGGAGCCGCGTGCGATCGCGCCAGGCCCCTTCGATAAGATGGTTGAGCAGCGCGCGCTCCGTATCGACGTCGACCGCGCTGAGGCAATCGTCGAGGAGTATGATCGAACGATCCGCATAATGGGCCCGCGCGAGGCTCACCCTCTGCCTCTGGCCGCCCGAGAGGTTCACGCCGCGCTCGCCTATCTCGGTCTCGAGCCCGCCCGGCATCGCCGTGGCGTCGACGAGGAAGGCGGCGAGGTCCAGCGAACGCGAGACGCCGCGATCCGCGGCATGGGGCGCGTTATATTCAAACACGACGTTATCCCGGAGCGAGGCGCTCATGATGAAACCTTCCTGAGGGGCGAAGGCGTAATGCGAGCGCAGGGCCTCGAGCGGCATGACCAGCGCGTCCTCACCTTCGAGGCGGTAGGTCTTGAACGTCGCCGGCGCTTCACGCAGCAGGGAATCGAGCAGCAGGCTCTTTCCCGCTCCGACTTCCCCGATGATGGCGACGAACTCGCCGCGTTTGAGCCTGAGCGTCAGGTTCGGCAGCAGGACCTGCCCGCCGAGTTCGAGATGCAGGCCTTCGATCTCCACAGCATAGGCGGAAGTCGTTTTCCCGGCGCTCGGCAACACGGGTATCGCCGGCTCCTGCTCGAGGGCGAAGATAGCCTGGAGGCGCTTCGCGGAGCTGAGGCCGTCGAGCAGCATGACCAGGTTGAAGGGCAAAGACCGCACCGGCCGCGACAGGAAGATGCTGAGCACCCAGAGGAGCGCGAAGATCTCGCCCGGCGTCACGCTCCTCTGCGTGAACACCACGGAGGCGATGCCGGTGATGCTGATCAGGCTCGGAGCGACCTGCGAGAAGGCGCTCATCATCGAGCCGTTCGTCACCATCGCGACCCGGTTCTTGGTTTCCTCGCGGCGCCGTTCGAAGATCTTCTCCTCGAAGATGTCGGTCCAACCCAGGATGCGCAGGATGCGGATATTCTGCAGCCATTCGTTGACCACCGCGAGGCGTTCGGTCGCCAGCCGCTTGAAGGCGATGAAGAAACCGGATTGCCGGAACGCGAGCCCGAAGAGGAGCCCGATGCTCACGCTGCTGATGAGCGCCAGCGGCAAGGCCGGCAGGGCGAAGTAATAACCGACGGCGAGCGGCGCCGCCACGAACGGGATCAACGACATCACGGCGTTCGGCATGAGCTCGTCTATCATCATCGTGAGCGCCGCGACGTCCTGAGCGAAGACGTTGACGAATTCACCGATGGGCCGCGAGCGGCGGCTGGCCTGCGAGAGCCTGAGGACGTGCGTGTAGATCGATTGGGAGAGCCAGCGGTTGACGATCACGCCTTCCCGCGAGCAGACGAGGCGGCAAGCCACGCCCAGCACCTGCGAGGCGAACAGGCAGACGAACGCGAGGCCGATGAAGAGGACGAGCCGGGCCACGGGCAGGCTCGCCCCGCTCTCGCGCAGGATCGCGTCCACGAACAGTTTCTGGAAATAGGGCCCGGCCAGGCCGAAGCCCGCGGAGACCGCCGCCAGCAGGATGATGAGCGCCTTCATCCCGGGACGCACGGAGGTCACGCGCAGCGCCAGGTGACGGGAGAGTATCTTCGAATCGACCGGT
>JASLCY010000016.1 GCA_030151925.1 Oligoflexus sp. | reverse complement strand
GAACGAGGGTCGAACCTTCATCCGACTTGAAGCCGCCCGAGATCGTTACGATGTCGCCGCTGTCGAGGTTGGTGGCGAAGGCTTGGTAAAGGCCGATCTTGAGGTTCGAGCTCGAGCAGGCGCTGTTCGAGAAGTCGATGTTCGTGAGCGAAGAGCTCGCGAGCATGCTTTGGTGGCAAATACGCGAGCCGTGCGCGTCGCCCTGGAAGATGAAGTTCAGGTTGTCGGGGGTGAACGAAGGATCGTAATCCGCTTCCACCTTGATCTTGTGAGGAGCGCCGCCGGTGAGCTTGGGAGCGAGGTCGACGATGGTGCTTTCCGGTTTCGCGCCGTAAGCGACGTAACGGCCGTCGGCCGAGCTGCGGGTCCAGTAGGTCGACTTCTCGTCGAGGGTATAGAGAGCGCGGACTTCGCCGTTGGTCTTGAGGATGCCCGAGATCGCCGGGAAGACGTCGACGCCGTTCTGCTTAGCCTTGAAGCAGCCGCTGGCGTCGCAGCCGAACATCTTGAGGCCGTTCGCCTGGTTCTTGAAGTTCCAGCCGTTGCCTTCTTCGCTCATGCTGCGGACGTGAGCCTTGATGTTTTCGCCGATGAAGGTCTCGCTCGCGCTGTTACAAACGCTGGGGCCTTCGTGCGTGAGGAATTTCTCTTTCTGCGGGGTCTTGCGTATCACCCAGCTCAGAGCCGTCTGGAAATCCGCTTCGGTCATCGCGGTGCCGGCTTTAGGCATCGTGACGTTCCGCACCCAGCTGCCGCTCAGGAGAGACGCGTACTGGCCGACGAAGAGGTTCTTGAACGACGAGAGCGGGAGGGCGGCCGCAAAGAGGCCGAGATCGGAAGGACCGAGGTTATCGAGCGCCGACTTGATCGTCGAGAGGTCGCCCGCATCGATCGCGTCCTTCTCGCTTTCGCTGAGGCTGCTGTTGAGTTTGGCGAGGCACTGGACGGCCGCTTGTTTCGCAGCGTCCGTGCTCAAGTCTCCGCGCAGGCAGAGGTAAGGATAATAGGTCTGGTTATAGAGGCTCGTCAAACCATCCGATGTGCGGAATTCGGCGTGGCACTTGGTGCAGCTGCCGGTCGTCGCCGGGGCGGTCGCCGTGATGAGGCCGAGGACTTCGGCCGAACGCTGCGGATTGGTAGTGACGCTCGAGACATCGTAGGGACGCGAGCTGGTGACCGGAGCGGTGGAAATATCCGCCTTCAACTGCGCGCGCTCGCTCTTCGCCTGACTGCAGGCCGTCGCCGCCAGGGCGCTCAACACAGAAACGAACAGAACATTGCGTAACATAGACTCTTCCTCGAATTGGGCCCTCTTCAGGGCGACTGGACGTAATGAATCGTATTCAAATTCGCGAGCCAGGGCTGGGCGCCCTGCGTCGCGGACCAGATGTAATCAGTGGGGAAGACCGTTCTCTGCTTGGTCTTGCCGTAGTTAGGGAAACGCGCGCTATCGGTGAGGATCTCGCTCTGATCCGTAGCGGTGCCGGCGAACTGGTGGCAGCCGATGCAGTTGGTCTTGGGGTTGTTCGCGCCCTTCTCGATGTAAGGGTCGCTGCACCACGAAGCGCCCGTGGCCCCGAGGGCCTCCTTATAAGCGGCGGCGAGGGTCGGATAGGCCTTCGCCACCGCATCGAGCTCGCTCACGTCCTGGACGTGGCTCGAGACCGCGCAGATCTTATATTGGTTCCACGGCGCGCCGAGCGCCTTCACTTCCGCGGGCCTGTCCTCGCCGAAATCGTGATCCGGATCGTCCGACCACCAGGCGGTGAGCCAGAGCCAGTCGTCGAGCTCCTTGCTGACGATGTGCATGCCGCCGAGCACGAAGGTCTTGCCGTTCGATCGCGCTTTCACGATCGCGTCGGGCACCGGCGCGTCCACCGCGACTTCATCCCAGCTCGCTTCGGAATTCATCACCGCATGCAGGGAGGCGGCGTCGGTGGCCACCTTGCGGAAGCCGAACGAGGTGTCGAGCCAGGTGGTCTTGATTAGGGTCGAGGAGCGCGGGAGGTTCGCGCCGAAGCAGTTGCGATAGGTCTCTTCCGCGCTGGGTTGGACGCCGCCCGGGAAGCAGTCCTGCAGGTCCGCGTAATGCGAGGTCACGGCGCCGATCAGATCGGGGCTGAAGAGGATGCGATTGAGGCCCGTGACGCCGATGAGGTCGGCCGTCTCCGGAACGGGCGTGCTGCTATAGAAATTCGCCCACTTCTTCTGGAGCGGCGCGGGCAGGTCATCGAACTCGGCGTTGAAGTCCACCTCGGCCGCGTGCCATTGCCCTTCGGTGAGCGGGACGCCGGCATCGAGCTTATCGTTCGTCAACTGCCCGAGCCCGAATCCCATCAGGCGGAACGTATCTTCGGGGCTATACCAGGTGAAGACGCCCGGCATCGCCACTTCGTTCGCCGTTCCGTCGGGACGAGGGCTCTTCACCATCACGTCTTTCACGGTGCGGGCGAAGGTCGCCCAGGCGAGCGCGCGCGTCGCCATGAGCGAACCCGTGACCGCGGCCTGATCCGCAACCTCGGGCGTCTCGGAGAACTGCGCGGGGCCTATGATGCGGCGGGTGACCGAATCGGTGGCAAGCTGCGAAACATCGTGCGGGCGGCAAGCGCTCAGCATGACCAGCGTTAAAAGCAGCGATGTGTTTCGAAAGGCCATTGGTATCTCAGATTGTCCGCACGTATCTTGGAAGGTTGATATAGGGATTATTCTCGGTAGGTTCAAGCCCTTATGCATAAAGGACTTGAAGGAAAATAAAGTGCTCGCGGCGAGCACTTTCGGGGCCTGAATATGCCGACCCTATCACCTTGTTTCTACTGACAAAGCTGAGGGTGACGCGATATCCTGGAAGGGTGGAACCAAAGGGAGGTGAGAGGATTTGAGCAGCTCCGAGACCGCAAGGCTTTCATCCGAATTTCGCCGCATCCACGAGCTTGCGAGCGCCTCGCCCCTGAGCCTCGGCGCAATTCTCGTGCATCTCGAGCACAGGGGGCACGCGTTGTTCACGCTGTTCCTCGCGGGGCCCTTCCTGCTGCCGCTGCCCTTGCCGGGCCTTTCGGTGCCTTTCGGCCTCCTGATCGTGCTGTTCGCCGTCGCCCTCGGCTGGAACAGCCGCCCTCTCCTGCCCAAGGCCTGGTTGAGGCGCGAGATACCGCAGAAGACCCTGCTGCGTTTCTCCCTGATCGCGAGCCGCTTCTTCGCTCGATTCGAACGGCTGTTCAAGCCGCGGCTCACCGGCCTGATCGAATTCAGGGCAGGCCGCTTCCTGATCGCGCTGATGATCGCGATCTGCGGCCTCCTGCTGGCCCTGCCCCTGCCGCCGGGCACAAACGCGCCACCGGCCGTGGCGATCGCCTGCCTCTCCATCGGCTTCCTCGAAAGGGATGGGATCATTATCGCTCTCGGTTATATTTTGTTTTTCCTCAACATCGTGTTCTTCGCCCTGCTCGGGATCTACGGGATGAAGGGTGTAAATATGCTCCTGGCTCATCTCGCGGGCATGGGCTCGTGATAAAATGGAGGCACTGTAATCTTGATCGAATTGAGGAGACTCTATGCGTTTTGCTTCCATGCTTCTTTTGGTGACGTTGGGCCTCGGCGCGGGTAAGGCCATGGCGATGGACGGCAGCAGCGGCTGCGGCCCGGCCTGGTACGTTTTCAAGGAGAACTCGATCGTTTCTTCGGCTCTCCGCGCCATCACCAACGGCACGCTCTCGCCTATCGTGACCCTCGGCGAAACCTTCGGCACCTCGAACTGCGCGAAGCACACCCTCGTCATGAACGACAAACAAAGCCTCGAATTCGCTTCGAAGAGCTTTGACGTCCTTCGCCAGGACATCGCGAAAGGCCGCGGCGAATACCTCAACGCCTACATCTCGAGCTTCGGCTGCAACGAGCTCGTCCGCCCGCAGCTCTCTTCGCAGATGCAGTCGGCCTTCAAAGAAGGGCTTTACCGCAGCGAGAATCCGGCGGATTATGTAGAATCGACCCGTATGATGATCGAATTCTCG
This sequence comes from Oligoflexus sp., assembly GCA_030151925.1. GTDB lineage: Bacteria > Bdellovibrionota_B > Oligoflexia > Oligoflexales > Oligoflexaceae > Oligoflexus. Next base: position 944 of record JASLCY010000016.1, on the reverse strand, counting down.
AGCGCCAAGGGCCTCTGCTCATAAGCCGACCCGCGAGGAGTTTGCTAGATGTTGGTTACCGCGTTGCTTGCCAGCAAACTCCTGTTCTCCCGCCTCCTCCACTATCAGCGCCATCTCACGACCCAAAGCAGCATCGATAATCCCGAATTCTTCCTCAGCCCCGCGGGACGGACCGATCCCGAAGCCGAATGGGAGGCGGAAGCGCGTTTGATGGCCCAAAAGACGATCTCCGTCGCGGGGCGCGATATCGATCCGCAATGCCTGTTTCCGGCCCGGGCCATGGTCCTGCGCGAGGCCGGGGCGCTGTCGGGCGAGCCCAGGCCCTGCCCGGAATTCGAGGCCTTCCGCCAGAAGATGGCGCTCGATTCCGTCACCATCATCTTCTCCACCGCCTACGTCGGGAACTCGGCCTCGATGTTCGGCCACACCTTCCTCAAGCTGAACGGCGTGAAGTCGAAGGCGAGCGGCGGCCTGCTCGATTACGGCGTCGCGTTCCTCGCGAAGAACGATCCGACCGACGGCGCCATGTACGTGGTGAAGGGCCTCTTCGGAGGTTATCCCGGTTATTACACCGTGCAGCCCTACTACGAGCTCGTGAATCAGTATTCTTTCAACGAGAACCGCGATCTCTGGGAATTCCCTGTGCGCATGGAGGAGAAGCAACGCGAAATCTTCGTCGCGCATCTCTGGGAGCTGACGCAGGCGGCCAGCGCGGATTATTACTTCACTCATGTGAACTGCGCGGCGATGCTCGCCGAGCTGATCGATGTCGCCGACCCGGAGCTGGGCCTGCGCGAAAGCCTGCACGGTTTCGTGATGCCGTCCGAAGTCGTGAGGCGGACGGCCCTGCGCAGCGATGCGGCCGGTGCGGGGCATTTCCGGCCTTCGCAAAGGCGGCGTTGGCTCGCCTCGCTCGCGCGCCTCGATGGGCTGCAGCGTTTGGC
>JASLCY010000015.1 GCA_030151925.1 Oligoflexus sp. | reverse complement strand
GCGAACTTCGAGATCCCCTCGACCGACGGCGCCTACGGCCTCTACATGTGCACCGATCCGTCGAAGGCGGGTTCGTGTTCGAAGAAGGGGCCCTTGAATCCCAAGATCTGGACCCAGGCGAATGCGGGCATGAAGAAGAACGGGTTGGATAAGGTCTTCTATTTCCAATTGATCGAAGTGAAGGGCGGCACCATCAACATCATCCCGAGCGGCAAGTGGGGCAAGAGCAACATCGCGACCCTCAAATCCCGCCTCAAACCGTGGATGGGCAGCGACGTCGGCGCGCTTGAGCCGATGAACGCCTTCATCTCCCAGCTCCAGCCGATACCCGCTCGCCTGAACGGATCCGCGATCGAAATCCCCCTGCCCTACAACAACCTGAAATGCGCGCACTGAAAAAGCCGTCTTAGAAGAGGGAAGGCGGCGTTCTGCGTCGTCGGACGCTCCTCATGTACGAGCCTGTACACTCCGAGCGACCTCCTCCTTGGGCCTTGCTCTCCCACCTCTAAGACGGCTTTTTACTATTACGACTTCCTGCATTTCGGGCAAGAACCGACTTCCGACAAACAGTAAGGGCAGATCTCGATAACGCCCTTGTCCTGCGAGGCATGGGTGAAGTTCGCGTTCGCAGTCTTGCTGTTCACCTTTTGTTTGACGGGCGGCTCGTCGTCTTCCATCGCTTTTTTGAAGAAGTAGTAGCCGCCGGCGAGGCCGATCGCCGGGAGAGCGACGCGCCAGGCGGAGACGATAAAACTCATCCCGCCTTTCAGCAAGAACATGATAGCCAGGAACATCAGCACCGTTTGGGTGATGAACTTGTTCAAACGACCTCCTCGGCGACCTTCGGCCTCGTCCAGTAGGCGGTCGAGAGGCCGATCAGAATAAGTAAGCCGGCGAACACCCAACCGATGATCCACAGGCGCGAGCGCCCCTCCTGGATGCCATCGAAATGGAAGACGATGCTTTGCCCCGCCTCGCCGTTGCTCAGCGAGTAAGTATCGAAGTTGCGGCCGGAAAGATTCACGCCTTTTTGAATTTGCACGCCCTCGGGGCCGGTGACGTTAAAACTATTCTGCCACACAAAGACGCCGAGCGATTCAAAAGGCATCGCCGTTTTGAGAGTCGCGGTTCCCGAGCCCTGATTCGCGCTCAGCTTAAAGCCGACCTGCAGCAGCGTCTCGCCGGGCGGGAAGGTCTTGTCGATCGTGATGCCGCCGTCCTTGCCGAGGGAGATCTCCTGCGGGCTCAGGGTATCCTGGGCCTGGAAGTCGATCGTCTCCTTCGGGAGCATGACGGAGAAAGCCAGATGCTCGGGCGCCTGGCTATCGTTCAGGACCGTGAAGATGTAGCTGCCCCAGACGGCGTCGACGCCCGGATAAAGGATATAGACGTGTTTCGGCCCGACCATGGTCGTCGCCGAAGCCAGGGAGCTCAAAGCGAGGGCCAGCAGGAATCCCAGGCCGCGCAGCAGAGTCGTCTTCATCCTTCGCCTCCTTTGGTTTTAGGCTGGGCGAGCAGGTCGTTGATGTAATCGAGGCGGCGCGCGGTATCGATATAACGGTTGCGAAGGTACTGCTTGCGCTGCTCCCAGGCGAGGCGGTTGATCTTGTTCGCCTCGAAGGCTTTCTCGTCCTCGAGATAACGGGCGAGGATGGCTTTTTTGGTCGCCTGCAGGCGTTCCGGCGAATTCAGGGAGGACGCGGCGGCGAGCTGCCCGCCCTTGCCTATCACCATCGGCGAGAGGATGATCAGGATCGCGATCGTCGCGACGATAAAAGCGAAGACAAACATCAGCCATTCCCCCGTTTCATCTGATTCAGCGCCGCCTGCATCTCATCCAGGATCGCGGCGGTCGAACGAACGCCGTGGTTGTCCGCTTCCACGCGGCGTTTCCAGACGAGCAGCCAGATCAGGAAGGGCCCGACGCACAGCAGGGTGATGGGGATGATCCAGGCGAGGGCGTTGATGCCCTGGGCGGGCGGTTCGCGCAGGATCCAGGCGCCGTAGCGCTGGACGAAGTACTCGATGATCTGATCGTGGGACTTGCCGAGGTTCAATTGCTCCTGGACCTGCTCCTTGATCTGGATCGAGAAACCGGCGTCCGATTCCAGGACGCTGAGACCGGTGCAAGTCGGGCAGCGGAATTCCTTCGCGACGTCCCGGAACGCGGGATTGTTGCTATCGTACTTCGGCTTCTTATCCATATTCGACGGTTCGCCCAGCGGCGGCGGCTCTACGGGCGCCGCGGCCTGGGGAGTCGGCGTTTCCGTCCCGGCCGTCGCGGGTTGTTGAGCGCGCGCGGTGAAAGCCGCGCCCAGGGTCAGTATAAGGACGAGTCGTTTCATCGAGCAGTCTCCCATTCACCGGCCACCACGTCGCGACTCTTGTTGCCGCGATACATATCGAAGAGCGCGATGATGCCGCCGACCGCGATGATCACGACGGCGATCCAGACGAAGCGCACGGTCGGGTTGATATACATTTGGAAGGTCGCGCGGGCGCCGTCCGTCTTATCGAAATCCACGAGCGTGAGGTAAACGTCCTGCCAGATGTTTCCGGTGATCGCGATCTCGTTGAAGGTCTGGTCCTTGGTCGGATACTTCGATTGCGCGGGATCGAGCTCCTCGATGAATTCGTTGCCCCTATAGAGCTTCACCGGCGCCGTGTAGTTGATCGCGTTGAGGTTCTTGCGCGGCTCGATGCCGCCGGCGCTGAACTCCAGGCGGTAGCCGTGGAATTCGAAGCTGCTGCCCGCCTTCACGGTCTCCCGATGCTCGAGGCCGCGGTAGTTGCCGAGGAAACCCACGATCGCCACGAGGATGCCGAGGTGCGCGACCCAGCCGCCGAAATACGCGAGGTTGCGCTTCAGGAAGAACGGGATCTTGAACTTCAGGTCCTTCAGGCGGAAGTAGAGGTCGCCGACGAGGCAGCCGATGGCCCACGAGCAGAGGTAGAGGCCGACGAGCTGCGCGATCAGGTTCTTGATCGTCGGCGTGCGCATCACGTCCCCGAAGTACACGAGGATGATCGTGAGCGGGATCGCGGCGACGATCGCCGAGAAGACGATCTTCTTGCCGTTCGGCATCGCCGACGAGCCGTAGCGCAGGAGGTTGCCTATCGCCACGCCCAAGATCACCCCGAGGCCGACCCAGGGCGCGAAGAGGTTGAAGTAAGGCGCCTGCACGGTGATGCGCTGTTTGGTGAGGGCTTCGGACACGATCGGGAACAGGGTCCCGATGCAGACGATGGCCGCGAAGGACAAGAGCAGGAATTGCGTCACGACCAAGGCCGATTCGCGCGACACGCCCCAGACCTTCTCGGTGTCCGAAGGCAGGATCGAAGGCGCGCGGAACGCGAAGAGGCTGAACGAGATCAGCACGAGGCCGGTGAGGTAATAAAGGTAGTTCGGGCCGATGGGCGATTCCGCGAAGGAGTGGACCGAGCTCACGACGCCCGAGCGCGTGAGGAAGGTTCCGAAGAAGGTCATGAAGAAGCCGGCGATGCCGAGGATCAGGCTCAGGCGTTTCAGGTGGCCCGTCTTATCCTGCACGAGCAGCGAATGGAGCAGCGCCGTCGCCATCAGCCAGGGCATGAAGCTCGAGTTTTCCACGGGATCCCAGGCCCAGTAGCCGCCCCAACCCAATTCCACGTAGGCCCAGCGGCCGCCGAGGGTGATCGCGCAGCTGAGGAAGACGAAGGAGACCAGCGTCCAGCGCCGGACGGTCTT
>JASLCY010000012.1 GCA_030151925.1 Oligoflexus sp. | reverse complement strand
TCTGCGTTTTCAAGGCCCGGACGCTCGGGCATTACTGGACGCTGTTATGGTCCTTCATCCTGCGCAGGCCGCATGAACGTTTGAAGAGCTATATTCCGGTGCGTGGCAAGGCCAGGATACGGTGCCACGAGAACAGCATACTCGTGCGAGGCGACGGCGAAGAGATAGGGCGGGGCGGTTTTGAGTTCGAGGTGATCGAACACGGGCTGCGGGCGATCTTACCCGCAGACGGCGATCATCAGCCTTAATCGAGCCAGCCGACCAGATCCGAGATCAGGCCCACGGTGTAAGCGACGAGCAGGAACGGACCGATAAACGCGACGAAGATGAAGATAGGCAGAATATCGATAAAGTCCGAGGCCGAGGTCACGCGTAGATCTTTGGTGGAAAACATCATAGGCTTGGATCCCCTTTGGAGTAGAAAACGACGCAATAGCACTCATTCGGCAATCATTATAAGCTTTTGCTCGATGCGGATCAAGACTAAGACAGCGCAGCGTTAAGGATACTTCATGCAGTTACGACTTTCTCGGCTTTTCACCCCGGTTTTTTTCGTTGTTTGGTCCTTCCTTAGCAGCTGCGCGACGTCCTCCGCCTCCCAAACGAACTCATCCAAACCTACGCGTCAAAGTTTTCTCTGGGAAGCCCAAAAGGGTTCTGATGTCCTGACCTTGGTGGGAACTATGCATGTTGGCATTGCCCCTTCCGACATGGATCCCCAGCTATGGGGACGTTTAAAAGACTCGGATACCGTCATCATCGAAACCGATCTGGACCAGATGAGTCCGTCGCTCCTCAAACGCTATCTATTTCTGCCCGCGGGCGAAAGCCTCCGGCAAAAGCTCGGCGCGACCTACTGGACGAAATATATCGCTCTGCTGCGAAGCTATCATGCGAATACGCCCGAAGCCGAGGTCGACCGCCTCACGCCCATGGCGGCCGGCACCAAACTCCTGCAGGCGCAGACGCAGGAAGGCGGCGATGATCCCGCGCGCGAGTCGATCGACCAGGTGATCTTCGAAACGGCCCGGACCGAGCAGAAGACGACGCGCACCTTCGAGACGCCCGAAGAGCAGCTGCACATGCTCTCCGAGGTGTTCACGCTCGATGAGCTGAAGTCGGTGATCGACGAGACCAGCAGCGAGACGGACGAGTACAAGAAGCTGAAAGACGCTTTCAAGAACGGCGATTCCGCGACGCTCGACGAGATGCTGAAGGAGTTCCCCGAGAACCTCCGGCAGAAGATGCTCGACGAGAGGAACCAAAACTGGGTGCGCCTCCTGCCGAAGCTCAAAGGCCGGCACCACACTCTCATCGCCGTAGGAGCCGCGCATTTCGCGGGGCCTCATGGCCTGCTCGTCCTCCTGAAAGAGGCCGGTTACAAGATCCGGGAGAAGAATTGAGCGTTTCCCGAATCCCATGACAGAGGCCGCGGCACCGATGTTCTCATGAAAGCCTCGGATCATACGGCAATGTAAACACAATTTGTGTAGGATTGCCGGTCTTAGTGTGGGATCAAGGAAGGGACGTTTGGTCTTGAGAAGGAAGCTTTGATGCGAGCCCTAATCTCCCGTTGGAATACACCGGTCCTGGATAGGCTACGTGTGAGGATCACCGCCGCGTATCATGCTTCCATCCTCCGTTGGGTGCTCTTCTTGGTGGCGGGCCTGTCGGCGTTTCGCGGGCTCTACGCGTGGGTTGCGGGGAGCCTCCCGGAGAGCGTCTGGCTCGGCGTCATGGCCGTGCTCTTCGTCGCGCTCGGCTACAGTCCGTTCCTGAAAAGGCACTATCGCATCCTCACGTTCGCGCTCGTCAATCTCTACGCGGCGATGGAAGCCCTCTTCGTCTGGCGCGGCTACATGCATTTCTCGGAGTATTTCCTTTACGTTTCGATCTATATCTTCCTGGCTTCGCTCATGTCGGGGTATCTCATGGGGATCATCACCGCGATCCTCACGACGGCGATCGGCATCATGTGTTTTTATAATTTACCTCTCGGGCTGATCTATGCCGACAGCGAGAGGACGCATAACATCCTGCTCGGCGAATTCACGGGCCATCTCTTCGTCTCGCAGATCGCGGTGCTCGTCATCGTGATGCTGTTCCATACCATCCTCGGCAAAAGCGAGCAGGAGATCGCGCGCCGGCGCCTCGAGCAGGCGAAATACGCCCGCCGCACGGCCCTGGCCGAATCCTTCGGCCTGATCGCGCATGAGATCAACAACACGCTCGCCATCATGAACGGGGCCTTTCACCTCGCGCAGCTGAACCATAAAAACAAGGATCACGCCGCCCGCTCGCGCGCCTTGTCCCAGATGCAGGAGGCCGAAGGCCGGCTCAAGTCGTTCATCGTCCAGGTGGAATCGCTCTCGCAGGCCAAGGAGGAAAACGGATGACGCTGAGCTTCTCGGGCATGACCCGATTCATCCGCGGGCGGGAGATGGCCGACAAGGAGCTCGAGCTGCAGGCCCAGATCCTGACCTTCCTCATCCTCATCTCTGCGCTGCACATAGGCGTCCTGCTCATGGCGACGATCGTGACGGGACTCGTCCCGCCGACGAACGATACCGCCAACCTCACTGCGCTCGTCCTCCAGATCCTGTTCCTGATAGGGCTCCGCTACTCCGATGCGATCGAGAACCTGGCGCTGGCCTATCATTGCTTGACCTTCATGTTCGTCTCGGCCGAGATCCTTGGAGCCGGCAAGTCCTTCATGGCCCAGACCTTTCCGCTGTTTCCGGCCACTCTCCTCGCGGGGTTCTTCACGATCCGCTCGTGGAGCAAGAGATTGGTTATGATCCTGGTCGGCATGGGGCTGGCGGGCTACTGCGTGCAACGCCTCTGGCATATGCCGTCGATCGTGCCCTACGGCCTGCGTTTTGACGACTTCCGCAACAAGATCATCTGGAACATGATCCTGAAAAGCTCCCTCATCATCTTCTGCGTGAATTGGTACCTGCGCAGCAAGGAGCTGAAGGAGGAGACCATACAGGCCGATCTCGAGGATAAACTCAACTCGGTGAAACTCGAGGAGATCAATAACCTCATCCGCTCTTTGTTCCCCGACCTGAACAAACCTCTTCTCGCTCTGGTCGATGAGACCCAGGAGCTCATAGGCGCCGGCGAGGATATCCATCCCCGTTACTTCGAGCATATGCGGATGAACCTCAAACTCATGAACGCCACGGCGCAGACCGTCGCCTGGATCTATCGCGCCTACCGCAACGAGCCGATCAACGCCACGGCGTCGAGTTTTCTCTTCGACCAGCTCTGCCTGCTCGTGACGCGCCGGATGAGGAACCAGCCGTGGGAGGTGGAATACAATCGCAGCCCTCGGAACTTCGAATGCGAAGGCCCGGTCCCTTCGGTGATGCTGCTGATCCTCACCATAGTCGATGAGATCCAGCAGAAGACGCAGGGCGGCGGCGACAAGGTCCTTACGTGCGACCTCTCCACCGACAGCCTCGTCGTCATCTGGCGCCTGACCTTCCCCTTCCAGAGGAGCAACAGCGTCAGCGGCCTCTGGTACGGCAAGGACGAGGAGACGCTCGAAACGGTTTCGCAGATGGATTTCCGCACGGAGCTCGCCCGGGATTTGATCCGCTTGAGCGGAGCGCGGGTTCATGAGAGCGTGGAGGGCTCTCTGCGGGAGGTGACGATCACGGGGCCCTGGCTGGTGGGCAGTGAAGGACGGGCCTAACGATGAGCTTTAAAACCCGCGTATAGGATAAAGAGCTCGAATGCTATTCCGCTCAGGATGATGATCAATAGAAGAAAAGGGCTTCGGAAACGAAGCTTGTCATAGATGACCTGGATAAAAGGTTTCATGGGAATTCTTTGATGATGAGCACCTCGGCCTCTAAGGGCCGAAGTGCTGCGATACAGGCGGTTGGATTTTAAAAATGGCGTAAGGTTCAACGAAGCAGCTGGTCGGCGTATTGCGCGAGCATCTCGCTCGTGACCGGGCCGGCTTCCTTATGGATGACGACGCCGTCCTTGTTGATGAAGAAGGTCTCGGGAACGCCGGTGACGCCGTAGTCGATCGCGGCTTTGCCGTCTTCCGAATCGAGGCCGAGCATATAGGTCTTGCCGAAGCTCTTGGCGAATTGCAGCGCGGCTTCGGGCGTGTCCTGGATCGCGATGCCCGCGACGCCGATGCCCTTGTCTTTATACTTCTGCCAGAAAGCCTCGAAATCCTGCGCCTCCGAACGGCAGCTGTAGCACCAGCTCGCCCAGAAGTTGAGGATCAGCGGCCGGCCTTTGAAATCCGCGAGGCCGAAGCCCTCGGGGCGCGGCGAACGCAGATGCTCCTGGCCCTGGACCCAGCTCACCTGAAACGCGTGGGCCTGCTTATCGAGCAAAGCCGAAGGAACCTTGTTGGGATCGGAATGGAGGCCGTGATACAGCGTCGCCAGGAAGATCACCGCGATTGCTATCGCCAAGACGCCGATCCAAACCTGCTTTTTGCTAGGGCCGGGCAATACGACTTTAACGTTAGAATCGTCCGTCATGATCTTTTACTCCTTGAACATCGACTGTTCGATCAACTGCTTGTCGACGGAATGCTGCGCGTCCGGCTTCTTGTATTCTTCCGAGTGTTTCACCATCAACTTCTGGGAAACCATCGTCTGGCCGTCCGCCGCGATATGCCCCTCGACCACCACGCCCGACATCTCCTTGAACATGTCGGGGGGATTGCCCTTATGAGCTACCTTTATATCGTGCCCTTTCAGATCCGTCACCACGAAGTCGAGAGACAGCTCCTCGGGTTTCCAGACTACGCTGCCCTGCTTCACCATGCCACCGACTTTAATCGTCTTGGTGTCGATTTCCGCGGCCTTCGCCTGGGCTTCGTCCGGAGTATAGAAATAAACGAGGTTGTCGCCGAACTTCAGGCTGCCGATCGCGAGGCCCGCGACCGCGACGATGCCGCCGCCGATCAACCATTTGAGAGGTAACTTGCTCATGACTGTCCTGCTCCTTCGTTCACCGCGCTCTCGAGCGCGCGGAGTTTCTTGCGCAACCTCAGCTGCACTGCGGCATAACCCAGAATCAGGAGGATGCCGATGCCGTAAGCCGCCTGGATAAAGGGTAGTGGGTCGGTTTTAGGTCCCATGCGAGTCAGACTCCCTAAGGAAAAGGCCGAGGGCTTAGCCCTGCACCTGATGACTGTGTTGTTCGATTTTGGCCTGCAATTTAAGGTTCACGGCGCGGACCCACAGCAGCCAGACCGCGATGAGCGTCATCGTCGCCCAGCAGGTGAAGAGCACCTTCACCATCTCGGGATCCATGGTCGAGCCGCCCTGACGGAGAAGGCTGGGCGGCTGATGCAGGGTTCGCCACCATGTCACACTCTTGTAGATAATAGGGACATCGAGGCCAATAATGATACCAAGGGCGGCGGCCATACGGTCCCTCTGCGGACCGGGCGTCATACTGCTGGTGAAGATCAGATAACCGGCATAAAGCAGGGCGAGGATGAGGGTCGTCGTCAAACGTGCGTCCCAATCCCACCAAACACCCCAGGTCGGACGGCCCCAGATCGAACCGGTGATCAGGGTAATAACGGTCCAGGTCATGCCTATTTCCGCGGCGGCCCTCGACCAAAGGGCGGTGTTCGCGCTGCGCTTCACCAGAGTCCAGATGCTGAAGAGCAGGAGCAGGAAAGAGGCTGCGAAAGCCGTGAAAGCCGAAGGGACGTGGAAATAGAGGATACGATAGATCTCGCCCTGGGCCTCATCCGAAGGAGCTAGTTTCAACGCATAAAACCAGCTGAGTCCGGCCAACAGAAACACGATGAGGCCGATCCCGAAGGTCAGGCGATCCTGTTTACTCGCAGTCATAGATGTCCTCAATTATTCGGGCTTTACCAACTCACCGAAGAGCAGAAAGCTCAGAGTAAAGTACATTATACCAAAAATTACAAGGAGTCCCAGCCAGGAGCTCATTAAATAGCCGAGGCTCTTGCCGTCGACGAGCAGGGCGTGGGTGGATTCGACCGCCGACAGCAGGACCGGCGTCGTCAGCGGGAAATAGAGCAGGGGATAGAGGATCTGCTTGGCGTTGGAACGCAGCATGAGCGTGGAGAGGAGGACGCCGAGCGCGCCGAGGCTGAGCAGCGCGATCGCCGCGACCGCGAAGATGTCGAGGCTGAAGAAGCTCTGCGGGCTGTCGTTCAGGAAGAGGTTCGAGAGGAAGAGCGTCGGGAAGAGGATGAGCAGGCCGAGGATCGAGGCGATCGTGTACTTGCTCAAGAACCAGGCTCCCGGATAGAGCGGATAGGTGCGGAGCTGATCGAAGACCCGGTCGCCCATGTCCGGCTCGAGCACGCGCGAGAAGGCGATCTGCAGCGATAGGAAACCTGTTATGTAAGTCGCGGCGATGAAGAGCTGCGGCAGGAAACGCGGCTCGACCTTGCCGAAGGAGAAGACGAACAGCATGATCATCGTCGCCGCGAAGAGCAGCGGCGAGAGCCAGCGTTCGGTGCTCGCCCATTCGACTTTCAGGCTTTGCCCCAGGAGCGCGAGGTATTGGCGAAGGAAACGGCGTGGATTCATGCGCGCGCCTCCTTTTGCAGGGCGATCTTGCGAACGTTGAAGGCTTCGAGAGGCGCTACGTCGTGGCTCACGATCACCGTGATGCCCTGCCGGGCGACGTGCTCGGCGAGGAGCGACTGGAAGGTCTCTATGCCTTTGGCGTCGAGGCCGTAGAGCGGTTCGTCGAGGAGCCAGCACGGGGTCTTCGAGAGCTCCAGCCGCGCGAGCGCCAGGCGGCGCTTCATCCCGGTCGAGAAACTTTCGACCGGAAAATTCTGGCGAATGAGAGGATGGTCGAGATCCCATCGCTTCAGCACGGGACGGATCGCCTCGTCGCTGGCGTCGAGCTCCCGCAGCTTGAGCCAGAGCCGCAGGTTGCTCATCGCATCCATCTTGCCGAAGAGCGCGTTGGCCTCGGCCGGGAGATATTCGATATAAGCGCGACGGTCGGCCGCGACCTTGCCGTCCGGCGTGCGGAATCGGATCGTGCCGCCGCCTTCCTGCCGTAATCCAGCCAACAGACCCATAAGCGTGGTTTTGCCGCTGCCGTTGGGGCCGATAATCTGCACGATCTCACCCGGGCCTGCCGAGAAGCTCAGGCCTTCGAGTATGGTCTTATATTGGTAGCGAAAGGATAGAGCCTTGATCTCGAGCACTTCAGTAGTCCGCTATGTTGATGCCTACGTTGAAAACAGTCCTTCTTTCTATCACGCGAGGGCGCCCAGCACCAATATCTTCGACGATGGAGCCGAACTGCGCGGTGAGGATGCCCAAGTTGAAGCCGGCGCCGTAGGAGAGCCCGGCGACCGTATAGCCGAGGCGGAAGCTCAGGCCGGCGTCGGCCGCCTTGCGTGCGCCTATCGTGAGTTCGGTGGAGGCGCGGAGCTTGTCCTTGAAAGCGAGATCGCTCTCGGAGAGATGCGCAGCTTCGATATTGAGGTTGAGCAGGCCCCAGTTCTTAAGGTGCGGAGCGATGCCGAAACCGAGCGTCTCGTTCTCCTTCACCGTCTCGACCGGCTTCAGCTTGTTCGAAGGCGAATAACGCGTCGCGCCTATGTCGTCGACGACGAGCGAGATGGAAGGATAGGCGTTGTTCCGGAATCTATACATCATGCCGAGGTTTACGGGCATCGCGCTGTAGGTGGCCTTCGCCGCGCCGTAGATCGCCTTCTGCTGCTCGGGGTCGTTGAATTCCGCCTGGGTGAATTCCGCTTCGGTCGTGCGTGATTGCAGGAGCCCGATCGAAGCTCCCATGTAGAACGAAGCGCCGGGATCCGTCGCGCTGAAGCCGACCAGCGGGCCGCTCATCTCGCGGCTGCTGACGTGGAGCTTCTGGGTGCCGTCCTCTTCATCGACCAGGTAACCGGTCGTGCGGTGCGAGTAAGTGTAGGCGGCCATGAAACGGCCAAGGACGACGACCGGAGTCGCAGAGAAGTCGGAATAGGGGCGCTCGCCCTGGAAGGCGGGGTT
>JASLCY010000488.1 GCA_030151925.1 Oligoflexus sp. | reverse complement strand
GCCAACCACTGGGTGATAGGCTATTAGGATTTTGTTACCTTTGACTTCCTCATTCGGTCAGAACCGGAATCACTTGAGGCAAAACTTGCCTTGTGCGAAAGGAAGACGACATGGCCAGCCCGCTAAATCCCCGGATTCTCTTTCAACTCGAAAAGAATTTTCTGGGCGAGAAATTTATTGTGAACGATGTCTTTCAGCTCCTCGGAAAACCGCTCACGGCCCTCGTTGTGAAGATCCTGGGGGAACACGGGGTGACCGACCAGCCAGTGATCAAGGGCAAGGTCTCGCCGCAGGCGGTGCTCGAAGGCGCCGTATATGTTGCGGAAGGAGCCGAAGTTGGGCCGTTCGCCTATATTCAGGGTCCAGCCTTCATCGGTCCCGGCGCCGAGGTGCGGCACGGCGCGTTCATCCGCGGTTCGGTGTTCGTCGGCGCGAAAGCGGTCGTGGGCCATACGACCGAAGTCAAGGGCTCCATCTTCTTCGATCACGCGAAGGCTGGCCACTTCGCTTACGTCGGCGACTCCATCCTCGGCAACGACTGCAACCTCGGTGCGGGCACGAAGCTCGCGAACCTCAAACTCAAGGGCGACGAGGTGAAGGTCCTGCATCCGGAGACGGACGAGAAGATCGGTTCCGGCCTCAGGAAGCTGGGCGGGCTCGTTGGCGATAACGCACAAACAGGCTGTAATTCCGTACTTTCGCCGGGTTCGATCCTGATGCCGAACACCGGCGTGTTGCCTTGCGTGCACTATCTCGGGACTTTGAAACGCGGGTTCGCGCGTTCATAAGGCGAAAGGAACGACACGTGTCAGCACTCAAACGCATCGCCGGGTTCACCGGCGTGCTCCTCCTGATCTACTCCGCGCTGCGGCTCCTCTTCTTTATCGTCAACCACCAGCTCTTCACGCAGAGCAGCGCCTCTACGATACTCTTCGCATTCCTGGACGGGCTCCGCTACGACTTCGCCGCGATCGCCTTCCTGAACATCGGCATCTTCCTGATCTACCTCCTCCCCTTCTCTAGGTTCAAGGCGCCGGTGCTGGGCCTGATCTCGGCCCTTGTCAACGGCTTCACTCTCTCGGTGAACGTCTTTGATACCGAATACTTCCGTTTCGCCGGCAAACGCTTCACGGCCGACAACTTCCTCTTCGCGCACGACATCGGCGACCAGACCCTGCAGATCATGATGTATTACTGGTATTACAGCCTCCTGATCCTGGCGCTGTACGTCTTCATCGGTTGGGCCACCTATCGGTTCTTCAGGAAGCCGGCGAAGGCGCATTGGACCGCTTACGTGATCGTCGGCGCGTTGTTCGGCCTCGGGATCCGCGGCGGCCTCCAGGGCAAACCGCTGATCCCCGCGAACGCCTTCGAAAGGGAGCCGAGCGTCGGATCGCTGGTGCTCAACAGCACGTTCACGCTGCTCAAGTCCACGGATAAGGCGGCGGTGGTCGAGCTCCACGAATTGAGCTGGGACCAAGTGAAAGATATTCTCAGTAAGAATCAGAGCTCGATGGATAAACCGCTCGACGCGGCTTGGGAAAAGCCCAAGAACGTCGTGGTCGTGATACTCGAGAGCTTCGGCAGCGAATACATCTTCCCGCCTGACGGCAAGCCGGGCTATGCGCCGTTCATCAAATCGCTCGCCGAGCGCGGGAGCTACTTCTCGAACGCCTATGCCAACGGCCGCCGTTCGATCGATGCGATGCCGGCGATCTACGCGGGCATTCCCGAGTGGATGGAGCCGCCCTTCATCAACTCGCCTTATCAGACCAATACGATACTCGGGACGCCGCAGGTCTTCCGCGACGCAGGCTACGATACCGTGTATTTCCACGGCGGCAACAACGGGACGATGTTCTTCGATGCGATGGCGAAGCGCCTTGGCTTCGCCTCCTATATCGGAGCGGACGAATATCCGGACCACAAGGATTACGACGGCCGCTGGGGCATCTTCGACGAACCGTTCCTGCAGTTCGTCGTGAAAAGCCTCTCCAAGGAGACCAAACCTTTCCTGGCCGGGATCTTCACGCTGAGCTCCCATCATCCCTACACGATACCCAAGGAGCACGTCGGACAGTTCCCGAAAGGCAGCCTTGAGATTCATGAAAGCGTCGGATACGCGGATTACGCGGTCAAACGTTTTTACGAATCGGCCCAGAAAGAGCCGTGGTTTAAGGATACGCTTTTCGTCTTTACCGCGGATCACACCTCAAAGCAGGAATATCCCGAGAACGATAACATCCCAGGTCGCTTTCACGTGCCGATTATCCTTATAATGAATGATAGGCCTCTGCACTTCTCACAGGATGACTTGCGCAAACCGGTGCAACATGCCGACCTTGCGTCAACTTTAATAGATCTTGCGCGCCTTCCTGTGCAGGCCCGAAGCCATTTTGGAGAGAGCCTTTGTCGCATCGAGCGGCCCGGGATTATTCTTTTTGAATCGGACGGCTACCATTTAGTCGGAAATTCTCAGGGACTTAGCTGGTGGCGGGACGGAAGAACACAGACATTTCCTCTGCTGAAGCGGGAGGGAACTGGTTCTGAGATAGACTCAGATAAGGAGTCGAACATTCGTTATCTGAAAGCCGCCGCCCATTACTATAACAATGGTATGGTGCGAAATCAGCTTATCTGGTAATGAAACCACTGGAATACCTTGATTGGTAGGGAGGAAGCACGTTATGCCGAGACAGTGGAACAGCTCTTTCGAGCGCCTCAAACCCAACGCCGAAAAACTGAGAAGCTGGATGACCGATGCGAAGAAATCCGTTTCGGGCACGATCGACCAGTGGCTTCCTACCTTTGATTCTTCCGTCCTGGCGACGCTGAGGAGTCTCGAGCAGGAATGGAACTTCTCGAAGATCCAGGAGATCCTCACCGAGATCCAGGATTCCACCCGCCTCAAGATCGGCGAGGAGGTCTACACCAAATCCATCGCGCTCGGCCGTCACCTCATCAAAGCGCAGCTGCATGAAGTGAAGATCAGCGACGGCACGATCTGCTACTGGAAGACGAATAACAGCAACCCCGAGACCATCCTCTTCATCCACGGCTTCGGCGACAGCAAAGACGGCTGTTATCCCCTGGCGATGGCCCTGACCCGCCACTACAATATGATGGCTTTCGATCTGCCGGGTTTCGGCGCGAGTTTCCAGGACGAGCACCTGCCCTACACCTTCGAGAGCTACGGCCAATGGATGATCGAATTCCTCGACGCCGTGGCGACCGGTCCCGTGCACGTGATCGGCAACTCGCTCGGCGGCGCGATGGCGATGAAGGTCGCCGAGCTTCGCCCTGACCTCGTGAAGTCCCTCACTCTGATCGATACCGCGGCGATCTCGGATCCCGAAGTCGAGTCGGCCTACGATAACTTCATCGCCGGCGACAACCTCTTCCAGGTGCGCACCCGCGAGGAGTTCGAGCGTTTCTGGAAGACGATCTTCTTCCGCGAGCCTCTTCTGCCGATCTTCCTCAAGGAATACATCTTCGAGCAGTTCCGCCAGAATTCGGACCTCTACGGCCGCTTCATCACGCAGACCTTCGAAGGCGTGTCGTCGCGCAAGGATCCCAAGCTGCAGAAGCTCTTCATGGATAAGGCGCTGAAGAGCATGAAGATGCCCGTCCACATCATCTGGGGCGAGAAGGACCGGCTCTTCCCCCTCGCTTTCGGCGAGAAGGCGCATAAGCTGGCCAAAGGCAGCCGCTTCACCGTCCTGAAGAACGTCGGCCACGCGCCGCAGGTGGAGTCTCCCCTGCTCACGGCGAAGCACATCAAACGTTTCCTCGAGGAATACAACGGCGAGATCTTCGCCCACACGACGAAGATGAATCCTTCGCCAGCCGCTCAGTAAGGCCGGTTTGATCGAATAAAAAAAGCCCGGTTTCCCGGGCTTTTTTTATTTCAGTCATGGATGCAGTAGAAGCCGAAGGTGCGGCGGTTTTGGATCTAAGATTCATATGGCTTGCGACAAGCGCGGAATCCCGTTGTCGATAAAAAT
>JASLCY010000487.1 GCA_030151925.1 Oligoflexus sp. | reverse complement strand
GCTCCATCACCGTTTCCTCACCGATCTCTGCAACGGCCTGCTCTGGCCGCTCTATCATTATCAGATAGGCGATCTGCCGCTCGAATTCGCCGGCTGGGACGATTACGTGCGCATCAACCGCATCGTCGCCGATCGCGTGGCGGCCGAGGCGAGGCCGGGCGACATCGTCTGGATCCACGACTACCATTTCCAACTCGTGCCCGAGATGCTGAGGCGGAAGGACCTCGATATCAAGATCGGCTTCTTCCTGCACATACCCTTCCCGGCCTTTGAAGTTTTCCGCATACTCCCGTGGCGGAAGGAAATCTTGAAGGGCTTGCTGGGTGCGGATCTCATAGGCTTCCATACCGCGGAATACCAGGAGCACTTCCTCAGCTGCGCGAAGACGCTCCTGAACATCGAGCAGCAGGACGACGGCGACGGCCTGCTGCAGCTGGTCGATCGCACGGTCCACGTCGATCATTTCCCGCTCGGCGTCGACGCCCTGGAGCTCAGCAAGACCTATAACGGCGATACCACGCTCGCCGAAGCCCTGCATAAAGTGCGGGCGGAGCACCCCGAACTCAAGATCATCCTCTCGGTCGACCGGCTGGATTACACCAAGGGCCTGGCGCGTAAGCTGCTGGCTTTCGAATACCTGCTCGATCACACGCCCGGCCTGCGCGAGAAGATCATGCTGATCCAGATCGCGCCGCCGTCGAGGGGAGACGTCCCGGCTTATCATCATTTCCGCCGGCAGCTCGATGAATACGTGGGGCGCATCAACGGCAAGTACGGGACGCCCGCGCATCAACCCGTCTTCTACGTGACGCGCTCCTTCCATCCGCTCGAGATCTATCAGATTTATAAAGACGTGGATGTGATGCTGGTGACGCCCGTGCGCGACGGCATGAACCTGGTGGCGAAGGAGTTCGTCGCCGCGCGCGACGACGGCGACGGCGTCCTGGTGCTCAGCGAATTCGCGGGCGCCGCGGCCGAGCTCCACGAAGCCCTGATGGTCAATCCCTACGATATCGTGCAGACCGCGAGCCGCATCAAGACCGCCGCGAAGATGCCGAAAGAAGAGCGGCGCGCGCGCATGGCGAACCTCAGGAGCCGCGTCCTCGGCTTCAAGACCACGGAGTGGGCGGATCTCTTCATCGACCGGTTGAAGGCTATCCCCACTCAGCTGCGCAAGCATAATTTCGCCGTCCCGAGCGTGCTCGCGGATGAGCTCGCGCGCCAGCAAAGGCCTCTGGTGATCATGCTCGACTACGACGGGACGCTGTTCCCGATCGTGCGTGTCCCCGCGACCGCCATACCGGATCAGGATTTGCGGGCGATCCTCTCGGGCCTCGCCAAACGCTGCGAGCTCCATATCGTGAGCGGCCGCTCGATGAAGGAATTGAAGAGCTGGTTCGCGGGCCTGCCTATACACCTGCATGCCGAGCACGGGGCGATCAGCGAGGATCACGGCTCCCGCATCGAAGAGGCTGAAACCAAGGCCTTGGCAGCGGTCGCGAAAGACTGGCAGCCGATCGTCCAGCGTTATCCGGGAGCGCGCATCGAGCAGAAGGCCTTCAGCATCTGCCTCCACTACCGTGAGCTCGATCACCTGGGCGGCCGTTTGGTGCGGGAGGAGGCGAGGGCGGTCGTCAACGCGAAGTATCCGCACCTGCAGGTGATGGACGGGAAAAAAGTGCTGGAGACGCGTTTCCCCCACCTGAACAAGGGCGTCGTCATCCGTGAGCTCATCGAGCAGAAGGCGCGTTCGTGTTTTATCGCGATCGGCGATGATACGACCGATGAGGACATGTTCAACGCCGTGCCCGAGGATGGCTATACGATCGTGGTCGGCGCGCAGCCCTCCAAGGCCAACTACCGTCTGCGGGACAATGAGGACGTGAGGGCCCTGCTCAAGCACCTCAGCCGCCAGCTCAAGGAAAGGGCCGCCGCCCAGCGGACCCTGGCGGTCGCCGGCGAATCCATGACCCGCCTCCCGTAACGGAGGCCTCTCAGGCGATGCGAATGATGGGGGAACTCAGGTCGCGAGGCTATCGTTCCAGCGCTGGACCGCTTCCTCGAGCGTCTGCACGAGATGGATCTCCGCGCCGTTCTTCAGCTTCATCGTGACTTTGCCCTGGACGTCGTCGATGCCGACCACGTGATCGGCCGTCACCGCGATAGGACCCCAGCCCTGCTCATTGGTCTCGACGAAACGATAGACGCCGACGTGGTTTTTCTTCATCGCCTTCTGCCAGGCGTCGAGGGCATCGTCGAAGCCCTGCGTGAGGGTGTGCTTCGCGCCGGTCTTCTCGATGACGGAGACCTTCTTCTCGCCGTCCTTCTCGAGGCAGACGAGGAGGGAGAAGGCCGCGGCCGGGCGGGCGATGGTTGCGGGTTTGTCATCTTTCGTGATTTCAAAGGTGACGATCGCCATAGGAAGGATCTCCTTCTGCAAGGGGTTGCTGCCTTCCTATGATACCCGGCCGCTGCGGTTTTTACCGCTTATTTCTGAACGGTGAGCTTGTCCTTGATCTTGTCGTAGATGCCTTTGGGAATGATCTTTTTCGTGACGAGGTCATCCGCGGACGCGTAGGGGCGGCCTTTGATGATCGCTTTCGAGCGCACGGCGCCGATGCCCGGGAGGTCCTTCAGCTGGCCTTCGGTCGCGGTGTTGATGTCGATCGGGGCGCCGGCCGGAGTCGTGCCCTGGACGCCGGGGACCGGTTTAACGCCCGGGACGGGAGGGACCGGAGCGGTGGCTGGGGCCGGAGCGGCAGGCGCTGCCGGGGCAGCTGGTGCGGCCGGGGCTGCGGCTGACTTCGAGTCCTTGGCGCTGGCGGCGCCGGCGGTGAGGAGGGAGAGCGCGATCAGCGAAGAGATCAGGTGCTTCATGGGATATTCACTTTCCGTAGTCAAAGGGTGAATCGATATTCTTCGGTTCTACCGCGTTGCGCGGGAAAGCAAAAGGCGGAAGTGGTCACCCGCCTCCGCCTCGTTTTTTTGTTTGGATCAGGACTCGCTCTTGGCCGCGATCTTCTCCGCGTTGGATTTCGGCGGCTCGGGTTCGGTCCGCGTCACCCTCAGGCGTTCGATGCGGTGGCGGTCGACCTCGGTGACCTCGAGCGTGAGGTCCGCGAAATTAACCTTCTGGCCGATCTCCGGCAGGTGGCCGAGGTGCTGGGTCGTCCAGCCCGCGATCGTGTCGACCTCGCCCTCGACGTCCTCCGCGAAGGACTCGTCGATGTTGAAGAACTCGGCGAACTCGCTGATGTTCACGTAGCCCGCGACGTCGAAGACGTTATCCTCGACCTGCGTGATCTGCGCTTCCTCGCTGTCGTATTCGTCCTGGATGTCGCCGACGATCTCCTCGAGGATGTCCTCCATCGTCACGAGGCCGGCGGTCCCGCCGTATTCGTCGATGATGATGGCCATGTGGTTCTTCGACTGCTTGAGCTCCTTGAAGATCTCGATCAGGTGCTTGCTCTCCGGGACGAACTGCGGCTGGCGCATGATCGAGGTGAGCGAGAAGGGTTTGTTCGACTGCGAGCGTTTGCCGTCGTTCAGGTGGCGAAGGATGTCCTTCGCGAAGATGATGCCCATGATCTTGTCGATCTGCTCGTCGTAGACCGGCAGGCGCGAGTGGCCCGACTGGATGATGAGCCTTACGGTATCGTCGAGGCTCACGGCCTTCTCCACGGCGATGATGTCCGTGCGCGGGGTCATGATCTCGCGGACCTTCGTCTCGTCGAATTCGATCACGCCGCTGATCATGTCCTTCTTCACGTCTTCGATCGCGCCGGATTTCTCCCCGACCTCGAGCAGGTATTCGATCTCGTCCTCGGTGATCGTCGGCTGCAGGGCCTGGTTGCTGCCCAGCAGGCGGATGATCCAGTTGGCGAAACCGGCGAGCGCCACCGCGAGCGGCGTGATCAGGCGATAGAGTATGTAGACGACCGCCATGGTCGCCTGCGCGACCATCGGCTGGTGAGCGCGGGCGACGGACTTGGGGATGAGGTCGCAGAGGACCACGACGACGAAGCCGATCGCGATCACGACGATGGGCAGGTTGATGCTGCCGAAGCGCCGATAGATCATGTCGGTGACGAGGAGGGTCGTCCAGACCTTGAAGAAGTTGCTGAAGAGCAGGATGGTCGTGAACACGCGCGAAGGATGCTCGCGCAGGAGCTGCATCGAGGCCGTGTTCTGATCCTTCATCTGGCCGCGGGTCTTAAGGGCCGCGAGGGACGTGACGGCGGTCTCGGCCGCCGAGAAGAAGCCGGTGATGACGATGCAGACGAGGACGGATATGAAAGCCGAGAAGTCCGGCGACGTAGGAGTGTCCATTAGCGCGCACCCGCCCTGACGAGAGTCGCGCAGCCCGTCCAGAGCGGAGCTCCGTCGACGGTTTCCAGGAACTTCATGATGGCCTGCTGCTCCTTGGTCATCCGTTCTTCTTCGGCCGGGACCATATGATCATGGCCGCAAAGGTGCAGGATGCCGTGCACGAGGAGGAAACAGACCTCACGATCGAGATCGTGGCCTATGCTTCGAGCGTTGGCGAGCGCCACGCTAGGGCTCATGATAACATCCCCGAGCGCTTCCGGCGGCAGCTCTTCGTCGCGTTCCCCGGCTTCCGGCAACGGCCAGAGCGGAGGCGTGAAGGAGAGGGGCTCGTCCCATTCGAACTGCGGGAAAGACAGGACATCGGTCGTGCGGTCCTTCTCCCGATACTGGCGATTCAAGGCCTGCATCTCCTCGTCGTCGACGAAATCCCACGACAGCTCGAGGTCATCGACGCGGAGTCCTGCGCAAATGATACGAGTGATGGTATCGATTTTATCGGGTACGATGCGGAATGTCTGGCCAGAAGCTGTGAGTTCGATCGGCGTTTGACTGGAAGGGTCCAAGGTGTTTTTTTTCACTCCTTAAAGAGTTGTCTGACTTCGCCTGCGCTCTGATCCTCTTTGGGTTTGATCTTGAGGCCGCAACGGAGGCTGCCGAGGCTTGCGACTCGGGGCTTCGTCTGGTCATCTGCACCTGCAGATGGGCTAGGCTGACGATTCCAAGCTATCACATCTTCGGCGAGCTTGGCGAGGACCGAAGCGTCCATAACTGGCGTCTTTTGTAGGGTTTGCGCCGTATCGCCTTCTTTTATAAGGCGTAGGGGCGACTGAGTTCCCTCTGATTTCAAAGACATAGCCTCTCCTGTCCCCTGTCTTCCCTGACAGACTGCTATCGGAGCTTTACTCTGATACTTAAGGAAGGATTTATGAGCTCTTTATGAAATCGGAGGTTTTAAGCGCGGATTTTAGCTGTTTGCGCTGGGCGGCAACCAGGCTGAACCATAAGTCGGCAGGCCCTGATCGCGGAAGGTCCGCTCGAAACGGCTGGTATAGATTTGCGAAGGAATGCCTTCGGTCGGCGTAAAGGGGCGCCAGCCGGCTTCTTCGAGATAAGAAAGGACGTCGACGTAGTAGGGCTCCCAATCGGTCTTAAACCAGAAGTAGCCGGTGGGTTTGAGTTTACGCGCGAGGACGGCGAGGAACTCGGGGCCGATCAGGCGATGCTTGAGCGTGCGTTTCTTCTTCTTCCACGGATCGGGGAAGAAGATCAGCGTGCCGTCGAGCTCGCGGTCGATGAAGAGGTCTTCGATGAAACGCGCGTTGCACAGCACGCTCGTGAGGTTGTGGAGTTCGCCGGCTTCGGCTTTCTGCGCGAGCTTCACCACGCGCTTCATCGTGATGTCCATGCCGATGAGGGCGGTTTCGGGCTCGTTTTTCGCTATCTTCAGGATGACCTCACCGAAGTGGCTGCCGATCTCGAGCACGAGATCGCGCGGCGGCGCCTTCATCTTCGCCGTGAAGTGCTCGCGCCATCGGCCCTTGAGAGGCTCGAGGCGCGGGCCGTAGAGCAGCGGGAGATCGGAATCGCGGAGGAGGCTCAGATATGCGTTCACGCCTTCGGCCATCGTCCGGTAGGAGTCATGGAAGGCACTGTTCGCGCGAATGGACATGAAAGAAGCCTCTCGGGATTTTAAGAAGAGTGGTGAGCTCACTTGCCGTCAAACGATCTATAAGCCGGATTTTGTCATACTCGCCAGGGGCGAGCGGGACTGTCATTAATCTGGGTCATCTGTCGCCAGATGCCTCGAGCGGCCTACCCAAGAGCGAGGCGAGTCACCTCCGCATCATCCCGAAGGATCATGCCCTCTTTGTTTGGCCTTGCATCGGATGGGGTTTACCGAGCCAAGCTGTTGCCAGCTTGCTGGTGAGCTCTTACCTCACCGTTTCATCCTTGCCTTCGCTCCCCGGAGGGAACGCGGGCGGTTTGCTTTCTGTTG
>JASLCY010000595.1 GCA_030151925.1 Oligoflexus sp. | reverse complement strand
GAATTACCTCGAGAACCTCGAGTCCGAGAAGAAGCAGATCATCTTCGAGATGAAGGAGCGGATGCAGCCGCACGCCTTCGACGACCACCTCAAGTACAGCCTCGTCAAATACATGGTCGACAACCCGCGCCTCTGGCAAGTCCCCGACGAACGCAACTACCCCTGATCCTCAACGCGGTTTCTGCAAGAGGCCGTTCACCACCGCGAAGACCTGCTCCTTCTTCACTGGTTTGACGAGGAAGGCGTTGACGCCGAGGCTCTTCGCGCGTTCGAGCTCGTCCGAGCCCGTTTCGGTCGTGAGGAGGCAGACGGGGATCGAGGCCGTCTTGGGATTGGCCTTGATCTTCTCCACCATCTCGAGGCCGTTGAGGTGGGGCATGTTGATATCGGAGAAGATGAGCGCGATATCGCCTTCGCTCTCGAGCTTCTTGAGGCCTTCGAGGCCGTCGGTCGCTTCGATGAAGGTGTGTTTCTGCCCTTCGAGGTGCCCGAGGATAAGCTTGCGTGCGGTCATGGAATCATCGACCACCAAGATCTTTTTTCCGCTCATGTCCTCGTTCCTTCAAGTTTTGGGATCCAGGGCGTCCCTCAGAGCATCCCCTAAAAAATTCAATCCGACAACTAAAACGAAGATAGCGATGCCGGGAATGAGCGCGAGATGCGGCGCGAGATCGACTTCCACCTGGCTCGCCTGCCCGAGGAGCCCGCCCCAGGTGAGCACCGAATCCCGGGCGCCGAAGCCGAGGAAGCTGAGGCCTGCCTCGACGATGATCACGCTCGAGAGCGAAAAGCTCGCGTGGACGATGAGGGGCGTGAGCACGCTCGGGAAGATGTGCTTCCAGATCAAGCGGCCCGGCTGCGCGCCGAGCGCCCGGGAAGCCTGGACGAATTCCCTTTCGCGGATCGAGAGGACCTGGCCGCGGACCAGGCGGGCCGTGCTCGTCCAGCCGCTCACCGCGATCGCGAAGATGATGGTGTAAAGGCTCGGCCCCATGATGGCCGTGAGGGTCAGGGCGAGGAGGATGCCCGGGAAAGCCATGAAGATATCGACGATGCGCATGATCACGGTATCCACCCAGCCGCGCCAGTAACCTGAGACGAGGCCGATGACCGTGCCTATGAGCATCGAGATGAAGACCGTGAGGAACGCCACGTAGAGCGAGACGCGCGCGCCGAAGAGCATGATGCTCAGGACGTCCTCGCCCTCGAGATCGCAGCCGAGCCAGTGCGCGGCGCGCGGGGAGCAGAGCCGCTCGAGGAGGTCCGCGTTGCCGAGTTTATAGGGCGCGAGCCAGGGGGCGAAGGCGGCGATGATGAACGTGACGGCGAGGATCGTCGCGCCTATCCAAAAACGCGAGTTCGCGAAAAGCTTCTGCCGGACTCTTTCGCCTGGTGACTGCACTGCGGTCGACATAGAGCGCTCATTAAGTGGAAAGACGGATGCGCGGGTCCACGAGGGAATACGCGATGTCCGTCAGGAGGTTGACGAGGAGGTAAGAGCCCGAGAAGAACAGGATGCAGCCCTGCACCACCGGGTAATCGCGGGTGTTGATGCCTTCGACCAGGAGGCTGCCGAGCCCGGGCCAGTCGAAGATCTTCTCGGTGATGATGGCGCCGGTCATGAGCACGCCGAACTGCAAGCCGATGATGGTCACGAGCGGCAGCGAAGCGTTGCGGAAGGTGTGGCTCAGGATCACGCGGGATTCCGAGCAGCCTTTCGCGCGGGCCGTGCGGACGAAATCCTCCTTGAGCGTATCGAGCATCGAGTTGCGGGTGATGCGGCTCAGCGCGGCCGCGAGCGGCGTTCCCATCGTGAGGGCCGGCAGGACATAACTTTTCCAGCTGCCCATCTCCGAGACCGGCAACCAGCCTAGCTGGACGGCAAAGAGCAGGATCAGCAGCGGCCCTAGCCAGAAGGTGGGGATCGCCACGCCGGAGACGGCGAAGCTCATCGCCGCGAAGTCGATCTTGTTCCCCGCGTTGATCGAAGCGACGATGCCGAGCGCGATCGCGATGAGCAGCGCTACGATCAGCGAGGCGATCGCGAGGCGCAGCTTCGCGGGGAAGCGTTCCATGATCAGCTGGTTCACCGATTTCTGATAGATCAGGCTGTGCCCGAGGTCGCCCCGGGCCGCGTTCGCGATGTAGATCCCGGTCTGCTTCAGGACCGGCTGATCGAGGCCGAGCTCGTGCCTCAGGGTCGCCTTATCCTGGGCCGTCGCGTAGTCGCCGAGGATGATGTCGACCGGATCGCCGGGCACGAAATGGATCATCCCGACCACGAGGAGGAGCACCCCGAGGCAGACGGGGATCAGACCGCTCAGGCGTTTGAGTATATAAGTCAGCACGCGAAACTCCTTTCAGCCTAGGGGAAGTAGGCCCGGCGCAGGGCGGAGTAGCGACCGTCGGCATAGAGCTCGAAATCCTGCAAATCTTTGGAAACAACAGCGAAGTTTTCTTCGTGCCAAAGAAAAACGTAGGGTTTATCGTGATCAACGAGGTCTT
>JASLCY010000542.1 GCA_030151925.1 Oligoflexus sp. | reverse complement strand
AAACGCAAGATGATGCACGAGGGCTCGACGGTCGAGATCGATGGCGTCCCGCAGCGCATCGGCCTCGTCGTCCAACCGATGCCGCAGCTCGGCGAGGGCTTCGGCCTCTCGCTCGTGGTGTTCCAGTATCTCGGCAAACAGGCCGCGCGCGACGCCGAAGGGCACTCGCTCGAATCCTCGCTCGCCAACGCGGCGGCGGTGGAGCAGCTCGAACGCGAGCTCGTGCTCATGCGCGAGGACCTCGACAAGACGGTCCAGGATCTCGAGGCGTCGAACGAGGAATTGAAATCATCGAACGAAGAGCTCCTCTCGATGAACGAGGAGCTGCAATCGGCGAACGAGGAGCTCGAGACGTCCAAGGAGGACGTGCAGGCGGCGAACGAGGCCCTGCTGCGCGCGAACGCGGACCTGGAGAACCTCCTGGCCGGGACCGACATCGCCACGCTCTTCCTCGACGACGCGCATCGCATCAAGAGCTTCACGCCGGCGATCTCGCGTTTCTACCGGCTGGTGCAGAGCGATATCGGCCGCGAGATCGAGGTCTTCCAGACCGTGGCCCTCAACATGCCGCCTTATCCGAAGCGCCGGGACCTGCCGCATTCGGAGCACGCGACGGTCGAGGTCATGCTCCCGGGCGGCTCTCTCTACCTGCGGCGCATCATTCCCTATAAAACGCATGACGGGCGAGAAGAGGGCCTGGTCGTCACCTTCGTCGACATCACCGAGCTGAGGCGCAGCGAAAGCCGGCTCGCGGCGATGGCCAACCTCGTGCCGTCCATCACGTGGATGGCCGATGCCGCCGGCAGGGTCGATTACTTCAACTCGCGCTGGTACGAATACACCGGCCAATCGCCCGACAGCGTGCAGGAGAGCGGCTGGCTCGCCTTCATCCACCCCGACGATGTGGAGAAGGTCGAGTCGAGCTGGAAATTCTCTATCGATAACGGCGCCGATTTCCAGATCGAGTTCCGCCTGCGGCGCCACGACGATCTCTATCGCTGGCATCTCTGCCGCAGCGTTCCCGTGCGCGACGGGAACGGCGACGTCGCGCAATGGTTCGGCACGGTGAACGACATCGACGCGCAGAAGGTCGAGGTCGACATCCTCAAGGAGAGCGGCGAGGGCCTGCGCACGATCATCGAGACGATACCGCAGTTCATCTGGAGAACGACGCCCGACGGGGCCGCGGATTACTGCAGCGAGAGCTTCGTGAGGTACGTCGGCCTCCCTCGCGATCAGATCCTGGGCTGGGGCTGGCTCGAGCTGATCCATCCGGACGACCGGGCCTTCGTCGCTCAGGAGTGGCGGGCGGCTCGGGACGAGCAGCGCGCGGTCGAGATCGAGTTCCGCATCCAGCTCGAGAGGGGCGAACGTTGGGTGCGGTCGCAGGGGAGCCCTTTCTTCGACAACCAGGGCCGGCTCGTCAAATACTACGGAACGTGGACCGACATCCACGATAAGATCGAAGCGCACATCATGCTCGAACGCAGCGAGACCCGCTTCAGGGCCTTGGCGGAAGCGATGCCGCAGATCGTGTTCACCGGCGACGCCGAAGGGAACATCAACTACTTCAACAAGCGCTGCATGGAGTATACGGGGCTGAGGTTCGAGGATATGAAGGACTGGGAGCCCATCCTCCATCCCGACGACCTGCAGAGGACGCTCGATACGTGGACGGCCTCGATCAAGAGCGGCAAACCCTACGAGATCGAATACAGGCTCAAGCGCCACGACGGGTCCTATCGCTGGTTCCTCGCCCGCGCCTATCGCGTCCTCGATAACGGGGACAGCGGCACGGGCTGGTACGGGACCAATACCGACATCCACGATTATAAGATGCTTTCGGAGGAGCTCCTGGCGGCCAAGGAAGCCGCCGAGAACGCCAACCAGACGAAGAGCCGCTTCCTCGCGAACATGAGCCACGAGATCCGCACGCCGCTCGGCGTGATCATGGGCTTCAACGACCTCCTGAAAGAGCAGCTCCTCGGCAAACCGGACCTCGCGGTCTACGTGGAGCGCATCGCGAGCAACGCCTCGCAGCTCGGCAACCTCATCGACGAGATCCTCGATCTCTCGAAGGTCGAGGCGAACCGACTGGAGGCGGAGCTCCAGAGGGTCGCGCTGCGCTGCATCCTCAGCGACGTGTTCGAGGGCCTCAAAGTGATGGCGAAGGACAAGGGCCTCACGTTCAAAGAGGAGTGGCGCACGCCCGAGCCTGAATTCATCGTCACGGACGCCTTGAAATTCCGCCAGATCCTGATCAACGTCATCGGCAACGCGATCAAGTTCACGGATAAGGGCCGCATAGAGATCGAGCTGGCCGCGACCTCGTCCGGAGGCCGCGCGCAGCTCGAGATCGCCGTGAAGGATACCGGCATCGGCCTCACTCCCGAGCAGCAGCAGCGCATCTTCGAGCCGTTCATGCAAGCCGATAGCTCGGTCACGAGGCGTTTCGGGGGCACGGGGCTCGGCCTCGCCCTCTCCAGCCGGCTCGCGAAGCTGCTCGGCGGTTCCCTCGAGCTGCAATCCAGCGCGGCGGGCGAAGGCAGCGTGTTCAAGATCACGATCGCCATCGGCGAACGAGCAGGCGTCTCCGCCGCTTCGAAGAACGAGGCCCGGAAACCGGCGCGGAGCGATGCGTATCCTTCGCTCTCAGCGAATCTCAGAATTCTCGTGGTCGATGACTCGCATGACAATCGTGCAATCGTCGGACGCTTCATCAAATTGGCCGGCGCGCAATTCGATACGGCGGAGAACGGAGAAATCGCAATATCAAAAGCTCAGTCTGAGCACTTCGATGTGATCTTGATGGATATACAAATGCCGATCCTCGACGGATATCAAGCGCTTGCCCGTCTCAAGGCGATGGGCTGCAAGGCGCCTATCATCGCGCTCACCGCTCATGCGATGAAGGAGGAACGCGACCGCTGCCTGGCGGCGGGCTTCAACGCCTACCTCTCCAAGCCGGTCGACAGGCGCGCGCTCCTGCAATTGATCGTTGATTTTACGAAGCGGGCCTCTCCTTGAATCATTCGGTCGTTTCATTAAAGAAGGGTTAACTATCGGGCCTTCGTCTTTCCTATGGATATATAAGAATGCTTTTCGGCGCGTTTTTTTTCTGCTAAGGAGCTGTGAAATTTTCCGCAGGAAACCCTCGGCATGCGCATCATCCGACTCCTAAGAGACTTGTTTTCCATTTTAAGGGCAAAGTGGCATTTTCGCTCGGCTAACCTCAGTAAGAGCGTGAGGGTTTACGGGAAGCTCTTCGTGCGGAATGAAGGCACCCTTTCGATCGGGGAAGGAAGCTGTTTTCATCGTGGTCCCGGCAGCAGTGAAATATCGGTTAATGAGGGAGGTCGGTTCATCCTGGGAGAAGGAGCTCGGATAAATTACGGCTGCATCTTCAATGTAAGCCAATCCCTTGTGATAGGCGCTCGATGTCGAGTCGGCTACAGAGTCACCATCCTTGACAATCATCTTCATCAGTTGCCTCCCGGATTGAGGCATAGGAGGCCTGGCTCAGAGCCCGTCGAGATCGGCGATGACGTTTGGATCGGTACGGGGGCTATCATCCTTCCCGGCGTTCGAATCGGCAATGGCTCCATAATCGCCGCAGGGGCCATCGTCACGAGAGACGTTTCTCCCATGACCATCGTTGGCTCACCGGCCGCCTCCTTTATCAGGAGCGTGCCCGACCGTGCTTCACCAGTTCTGGTTCCCGGTTCGATTTGATATTCAGCGCACCTTCGGCCAGGCTGATGACGCTCCCTTCTAAGAAGAAGAGCGCTTGGTGAGAGAGCTGTAAGAACTTTTTGGCGTAAAAAGACAATTTTTCAATTCCGCAGTCTGCATATTCTTATTGTGAATTATTCCTCCACCGTTCATAATGAACACTTCGTGAACGGTGGGGCGAACCATGAATGAACTCAGCAAAATCGAAGATCGTATTTCTATCCGCAAAGATCGTTTGATGCAGTCGGCCCTCTCTCTTTTCGCCGACCATGGTTACCACGCCGCTTCCATTCCCATCATCGCTAAAGAAGCTGGAATCGCCACGGGTTCCGTCTACAACTACGTGAGCAGCAAAGACGAGCTCGTGAACGAACTGTTCTGGGCCTGGCAAACCCGTTTGATGGATCTGGTCCGCGGTGATTTCCCCGAGGGGACGGCGCGTGAGAGGTTCGCGCATCTCTGGCAAAGGCTGTTCACCTTCGCGAGCGAGCATCCCAAGGCCTTCCAATTCCTGGTCTCGCATCTTGAAGGCCAGTATCTCGAGCCGCGCTGCCGGGCCCTGGAAGAGGAGTTTCTCGACTTCTCACGTGAGTTCGTGCGTGAAGGCCAGGCTTCGGGCGCCATTCGCGGCGGCGAGCCCCAGCTTATAGTCTCTTTGTATATGGGCGCATTCGTTCAGTTTTTCCAAAAGAGCCGGCAAGGCCGCGGCGAGTTCTCCGCGGAGAACGCCAAAGTCCTCGAAGAGATGTGTTGGGCGGCTTTGCAAAAAGCCTGAAAAACCGCCTTTAATGACCGAAACCTGTCTCAGAGCTTTAGTTCTTTATTTTTAGGGTCTTGCTCAATCTTTTCCAGA
>JASLCY010000480.1 GCA_030151925.1 Oligoflexus sp. | reverse complement strand
GAACGCCAGCCCCAACGCTCGACCAGAAAACCGGCTCCGACCAGGATCAGCGCGCCTCCGATTTGATGCGAGGCGTTCCAGAAGCCCCAGGCCTTGCCTATCTCCTTCGGCGCGAACCAAGTCGTGAGCAGCCGGCTGCAGGGCGGCATGCCCATGCCCTGAAAGACGTTATTCAGGCCCCAAAGCAGCATGAAAACCGTGATGGTGCTGCTGGAGCCGAACAGCACGTTGACGGCCGCGGTGGCGAAGAGACCGAGGCTCATCATGTATTTGGGATTGAAGCGATCGGCCAGGGCTCCGGACAGGAACTTGGAGAAGGCGTAGACTATGGTGCCGATGCTGAGCAGCAGTCCCCATTCCGCGTTGCTGAAATGAAACTGATCGATGATGGCCTTGCTGGCGATCGCGAGATTGTTCCGCACGAAATAAAAGCAGGCGTAGCCTCCCATCATTCCGTACATGACCCGCACGCGCCAGTAGCGATAGCGACGATCGATGGCGGCCGCTTCCGGGGCGATCGAATCGCCTGGAGAGCCGAGGGTTGGAGCGGGATCGAGTCGGACTTGGGACGGCATGGGTCTTCCATCGCGTAAGGTGAAAAAGAACGGCGCCGGAATCGGATACGAGTTTAATGCCCGTCCGCGCGCAAAGCCTGATCGAGCAGCGCCAGAGCTTGCTCGGGCGTCTCCGCGACCTTCAGCAGCGCCGGGTCGCCTTCAGCGATCGTGCCCTGCGCCTGCATAGAGGCGAGCCGCTGCAGAAGGCTCGCCCACTCCTCGCGCGCTCCCAGCAAGACGAGGGGAACGGCTGATTTCCTGTGCGTTTGCAGCTTGGAAAGCACCTCGAAGATCTCCCATTCGGTGCCGAAGCCGCCCGGCGCCACGACCACGGCCGCCGCGGAGTCGACCAGGTCCGCTTCCCGCTGGGAAAAACTCGTGGCCGCATAGGAATGCGTGCTGTAGCGATTGAGCCCTTCGCCGCTCTCCGCGAAGAAGGTCGTGATGCTGAGGCTCTCGCCGCCGGCCTCAGAAGCGCCGCGATTGGCAGCCTCCATGATGCCCTGCCCGCCGCCGGTGAGGATGGGATAACGCGAGCCGTGTTTGAGAGTCCAAAGGCGGGCGAAGGCCCTGATGTTCTGATAGGAAGGTTTGTCCTCTTGCGTGCGGGCGCTGCCGAACACGGTGAGCGCGCCCGCCGGCGCGTAACGCTTCAAGTGCTGCTGGGCGCAGGAGGCGTCGCGCGCGACTTGTTCGGGTTCAGGGCTATTCTGCTCGAGTGATGATGAAGCCTTGTTCGGCTCGCAAGAGATCCTGCCAGTTAATAGGGGCGAAGTGATCTTCGCCGCGCCCGGCCCCGCATCGATAAGGCGGAAGAGCAGAAAGAGGGCTGCGAAGCCCAGGATATAGCGGAGTAAACCGACGCGCTGCATAAAGAGCATGAACTTCTCGATAACTGAAGGCTATTCGACAGAAACCATCGGCGTGAATAGAGCAACTTGAATGCCACTTCCCGGAAGTTCATACGTTTCAAGGGATTAGACGGTAATCATAGTCTGAGAGGAGCAGAGCGAGCAGAGCGCTGCGGGAAATAACGCAGCTGTGAGGCGGGGGAAAAACACCGAAAAAAAACCACCGCCGAAGCGGTGGTTGATCGTTTTCTCTATCAGGCGAGTTGGCTCGCCAGCGCCGATTCCTTCTGCTGCCAACGCATCATCGAGAGCGTGAAAGCATTGCCGTCGAGCGATTTCTTCTCGACCGGACGGGCCAGGTAGAGGAACAGTTGCAGGCTGCGGATATCGCGGGGGCTGAGGCGGTACGAGAGATGACGCCACACCGAACCCAAATCGATCTGCTGCTGCTGGCAGTTGCGCGGCGGCATGTCCGGCACGTAGTTGCAAGGCTCGACCTGCATGCGCATCTCGGCCAGGCCGCTCGCTTCGCTCAAGGTCGAGCGGCACGAACAGGTCTTGCTCTTCATCTGCAGCACGCTGCTGACGAAAGGCAGCTCGGTGATGCGGTACCAGAGTTCGCTGAGGTCGATCAGGTGGCTGAACGCGCAGCGTTTCTGCAGGGCCTCGTTTTCCACGCGGAAGTCGATGCAGGTCGTGCTGGAGTCGATCGTCGGATTCCGCACCAGGCTCTCATAGGCCTCGGTGCCGAAGATCAGGCGATAGAGTATGCGCGAGAGCGAGCCCCAGGACGAGCAGCCGTTCGGCAGCTTGACCTGAGGCGCATAATTGAGTTTGAGGGGCGGCAGGCGTTCGACCAGCTCGCTGGCCTGCTGGAAGGCGCTCTTGAGATCGGCGGCCTTCGCGACCTGCGCGGTGCGGAAGATCTCGCGGAGGACCTTCGCGCGCTGGTCGATCATGTCCTTGAGCTGCGACTGCGCGCTGCCGAGGCCCCAGATCGCCAGGCCGGAAGCGCCTTCGACCGAAACGCCCACCGGCATCGCCATCTCGAACTCGGGATTGCGCGCGAGGCTGATCGAGGAGCAGAACGCATACTGGAGCTCACCGGAATCGAGTCGACGGTAGAGCCCCGCGCAATCGTCCTTCGTAACGGAGATGCGGGGAGCGTACTTGTTGAGCTCGATCATCAGGGGATGCGAGCTCCAACTGTTCTGGCAACCTATCGTGATAGGCTCGAGGGCATTTAAAGTCTTCATCAGAATTGACTCAAATTAGCAAAGACATGTTCAGCGACGGCAAGCGTATCTTCTATATCTTGATCGCTATGGGCGAAGGACACGAAACCGGCTTCGAAGGCCGAGGGCGCGAGATACACGCCATGGGCGAGCATGCCGCGGAAGAACTGCTTGAATTGCTCGATGTTGCACTGAGCCGCTTCTTCAAACGATTGCGGGAGTTTAGAAGAGAACATAAACCCGAACATACCGCCTTCGCTGTCCACGCTCAGTGGAATACCGTGCTTATTCGCACGCTCCTTGAGTCCGTTGGAAAGACGTGTAGTACGCTTTGCCAGGTCTGTAAAGCTATATTTGGTCAGGAGCAGCTCGAGCGTTTTGATACCGCACGTGACGGCGACCGGGTTGCCCGACAGAGTACCGGCCTGGTACACGGGGCCCGCGGGAGCGACCTTCTGCATGATGTCGGCGCGACCGCCGTAACACCCTATAGGCATTCCCCCGCCGATGACTTTGCCGAGGGTCGTGAGGTCGGGTTTGATCTTTTTCAGGCCTTGAACGCCCGAGAGGCCGACTCGGAATCCAGTCATGACCTCGTCGAAGATCAGGAGGGCGCCGGACTTCGTGCAAAGCTCACGGAGCAACTCGAGATAACCGTCCTGCGGGCGGATGAAGTTGCCGTTGCCGACGAACGGCTCGACGATCACCGCGGCGATCTCGGAGCCTTCCTTGGCGAAGACTTCCTTAAGGCCCGCGGAGTCGTTGAACGCCAGGGTAAGCGTATCCTTCGCCACGCTCGCCGGCACGCCTGGGCTACCGGGAATGCCGAGCGTCGCCATGCCCGAACCGGCTTTGACGAGCAGCATATCCGCGTGGCCGTGATAACAGCCGGTGAACTTCAGGATCTTGCTGCGACCCGTGAATCCTCGAGCCAAACGCAGCGCGGCCATGCACGCTTCGGTGCCGCTGGACACGAAGCGCATCATTTCCATGCTGGGGAGGATTTGCTGCACGAGTTCGGCGATGCGGATCTCGAGCGCGCAGGGCGCGCCGAAGGAAAAACCGTTTTTCAGCGAAGCGCCGACGGCTTCGAGGACTTCGGGATGGGCGTGGCCGAGGATGGCCGGCCCCCAGCTCCCGATATAATCGATCATCTTGTTGCCGTCGGCGTCCCACATGTAGGCGCCTTGGGCCTTCTCGATAAAGAGCGGAGTAGCATCGACCTGCTTGAAAGCGCGCACTGGTGAATTCACGCCGCCCGGGAGCAGTTTTACGGCTTTAGCGTAGAGTTCTTCCGAGCGTTTGAATGCCAACTTTTTCATGTTTCAACCTTCTTTTTCCCTTAGAGGTCGATAAGTCCGAGCCAATCTTTTACTCGCCTTCATTTGAAAAAGATACTGGCTCTCTTGACGTGAGATAGACTGCGCTAGTCTTCTAACCAGGCCCGCCGGCCAAGATAAAAGAAGGCGCGTTTACCACAATTCATCGTTCTGCAAACCGGGATCTTCCCCTTCTTTTTTAGCAGGATCGAGCTTCTTCTCGGGCTCTTTCGCGTTGGTTTCGATCTCCTCGCCGGTCTTGGCCGAGGTCACCGGAACCTGCTCGGGAGTCGCAGCAGCGGCGGGTTCCGCCGAAGGAGCGGACCGAGGGACCTCGCCTTTGGCCGCGGGGTCGCCTTCCATGACGGGCAGGGTCGGCGTCGTGCCCGGGGCGCCGGCCGTCTGATCGCCCTTATTCTCAATCAATTTGGGGCCGTTTTTATCGCTGTCGATTCTGTTGAACGGCTGGAACGCGCGACGAGGCGTGCGGGCGCCGCCGCTCAGCACGGTCGCGACGTTCACGTTCGAACGGACGCTGGCGCTGCGAGCGAATTCATCGTGGAACGTCTCGCCTTCCTTGTCGAAGTTGGTGAACTCGAAGCCATCGCCCTCACCCCCGCCTTGCAGCACGAGGCCGGCGGGAAGATCGATCGAGAGCGGAGTCGTGCAGCTCGAGGCCACCGTCGGCCACTGCTGGATGCCCTGCATGTTGGGAGCGTTGGGGTCGAGGAAGTCCTGGAACTTCAGCTCCTTCACGAGGCCCTTGGCGAAGTCGGTCCAGATCGGGAGCGCACCCATCGCGCCCGAGATGCGGAAGCCGCCGCGGCGCATGGATTTGTTCAAGTCGTAACCGACGTAAGACGCGATCGTGTACTGATGGGCCATGGGGTCGAGCGGCTCGTTGGCCTTCACGGGATAAGGCACGAAACCGGCGAAATAAGCGGTCGTGTAATCGTTGGTCGTCCCCGTCTTGCCGAACGCCGGGACACCGATGCGGCGAGCCTTCGCAGGTTCCTTCTGCGCTTCGGCGTTCGCCGCGTCGTAGTCCATGTAGAGCTCGCCGCGGAGGCGACGGCCCGTACCGTGGGTCACGACCTTACGGAGGATCTCGGTCATCTGCGCCGCATAACAGCTGTCGACGAGTTGGAACGTCTTCTTCTCAGGCTCGTAGAGGACCTTGCCGTCGCGGTCCTCGATGCGGCGGATGAAGTTCAGCTGGTTGTCGGGGCCTTCCTTATAGAAACGGAAGGTCTTGCCCGCCGCGAGGGTCTGATAGATCTTCGAGACTTCCGCCGCGCTCACGTCGTTGGTGCCGAGACCGAAGGAGAGGACCGGCTCGAGCTTCGAGGTCACGCCCATCGCCTTGGCGAGCTTCGTGAGGTACTTCAGGCCGAGGATGATCTTGAAATCATGATGGTTGAAGTATTGGTAGAGCGAGTATTGGTCCTTCTGGTTCATCACGTTGTTGAAGTTCTCGTCGATGCTCTGCGCGATGCGGTCGTAATAACGAAGCGGCAGGTAGCCGTCGAGGTTCACCTCGTTCATGACGACGCCGCCCGCGCCCCAGATGGCCTGCGCGTCGAGCGAGTTGAGCGGCCGGCCGGGAGGGGGATCGATCACGGTCTTGGTATCCTTGGGGCCGCGTTTGAATTCCTCGCCCGCGAGCTCCTTCACATAAGCGAGGGCCGGCTTGTGGCCGCCGGCGTTCATAACGCGGAAGCGGGCCAGGATGCCGAGCGTCGTGGGATCCGAGTAAGCCGCGTCCGCGCCGCTTTGCGAGATCCTGTCCTGCAGCCTCGCCCAGTCCTGCTTGAGATCGCCCGAGAGCGAGGTGAGGCGCTCCCAGTTCTTCTTCACGAGGCCGATGCGGAGGTTGCGCTCGCGGTCGGTGAAGTCGTCGTCCGCCATGCGGTAGACGTGCTGGAGCTCGGAGATGTAGCCGCGGCCCCACCACAGGTTGCTCAGCTCCTTATAAAGGCTCTGGCGACCGGCGAAGATCAGGTCGGGCTTGAGGTCTGCGACCGCTTTCTCGAGGATCGCCTCTTTCACGCCGGCGTTGTCGAGCTGCACGCCGGTGTCCTTGGCCACGCGGAAGTGATAGTCGCGCGGCGCCTCGCCGTCCTTCGGCAGGAGATCGAGGTGGCCCATCAGCGCCCTGAACTCCTCGAAATTCAGCTTATCGAGCAGGTGCGAGGTGAGATAGACCGTCGCCAGGTTCTCCGACTTCGTACCGGCCCAGAGCATC